>JBJOFM010000315.1:0-6246 GCA_046048755.1 Bacteroidota bacterium
GCCATGGTTATACGCCTAAAGCTTGTTGGATTTTGGTCACAATTCGATTGGAAATAGACTCTCTTAAATCGCTCAATTCAACTTTATCAATGACTTGTTGGACAAAGGCCAACATCAATAATGTTTTTGCCGCATCCTGTGAAATACCACGGGAACGCATGTAGAACAAGGCTTCATCACTCAATTGACCGGTTGTGGTTCCATGTGAACATTTCACATCATCCGCCCAAATTTCCAATTGAGGCTTTGTATTCATGGTAGCCTTGTCTGAAGCCAACACATTTTTACATGATTGAAAGGCATTCGTTTTTTGAGCATCCGGACGAACAAAAATCTTACCGTTAAATACTCCCGTAGAATTACCCAATAATACCCCTTTATACAACTCGTTAGATTCTGAATTCGGTTGGCGATGATCTACCACCGTATGGGAATCAATAAATTCGTCGTTTCCAGGCACATAAAGACCATTCAAATTCGAAACAACATTCTCGCCGTCGACATAGAAATGAAGATTATTGCGGACAAAACCTCCATTGATAGAGAAAGTAAACATATCAACCTGACTATTAGCCCGTTGGAAAATAAACGTATGGTCGATATGCGTTGTTTTCAACGCAAAATCTTGGGTCTTCACAAAAGTTAGGTGCGCATCTTCCTCCACCCAAATTTCCTGCACGTAATTGGAAAGAACCTTGTCTGAATTGGAATGGGTTGACAAATCATCCACCCAAGTCAATTTTGCTCCTTTTTCGAGGTAAATCAAGATTTTACTCTGCACGGCTGAGGCAGTACTCACTTCGGCAATGTACCGGTGTAAAATCGGTTTTTCGATTTCTAGGCCTGCTTTGATCCAAATCACTTGATGCGATGAAGTCAACGCATCGTTTAAATCGTACATGGAATTTTGATCTAGAATCTGATTTCGATTCGACCAAGCTTGTACAAAGGCAGGATTTTGCTGAGCAAAGGACGTAAAGTCCAATATTTCAACACCGCTAGGCAAAACTCCTTCCACGGAGAATTTCCCATTGAGGCTTTTCAATTGTAAGGACGATGCAAGGGAAACAGGTAATACAGAAGCAGGTGCTTCCGATGTATTCCAATTCCAATCCACATCATTTAAAGACTTTAAGGAAGCGTATTTCCACTCCTCCCATTTGTTCGTCGGAAATCCTTTGGCCAAAAAACGATCCATGGCCGCTTGTTTTTCTTTCCCGAGGGAAATATTCACTAATGTATCTGTAGCCATGTGTTAGTCAACTAATGCGGAAATAATCCAATCGTATCCTTTTTCTTCTAATTCCAATGCTAATTCCTTCGTACCTGATTTCACGATACGCCCTTTATACAATACATGTACAAAATCAGGAACGATATAATCCAATAGACGTTGGTAGTGCGTTACAACAATGGTTGCGTTATCGGGGCTCTTTAATTTATTAACCCCCTCCGCTACAATCCGCAAAGCATCGATATCTAATCCTGAATCTGTTTCATCCAAAATAGCCAATTTTGGCTCTAAAACAGCCATTTGGAAAATCTCGTTCCGCTTCTTTTCACCACCCGAAAAACCTTCGTTTAGCGCACGACTCAATAATGACTGATCAATATTTACGTAGGCCATCTTTTCCTTGAACATCTTTAAGAATTGAACGGCATCCAAAGGCTCCTCTCCGCGGTATTTGCGAATTTCATTAACGGCCGACTTCATGAAGTTGGTCGTCGAAACACCTGGAATCTCTACCGGATATTGGAAAGCGAGGAAAACACCCTCTGCAGCACGCTCCTCTGGAGCAAGATCCAAAAGGTCTTTGCCGAAAAATGATACGCTACCCGCTGTCACGTCATAATCTTCCCGACCGGCCAAAACGGACGCTAAGGTAGATTTACCCGAGCCATTCGGCCCCATGATGGCATGAACCTCCCCAGCTTTGACTTCCAAATTAATTCCACGAAGAATTTCCTTTTCTCCGATTCGCGCATGTAAATTCTTAATTGATAACATATCTCGTGTTGATGTTAAAGGCTATTGAACCACAAAATTAAAACCTTTGTTCCTACAAAACCATACTTTATTTAGATTCACTCTAAATAACTTGAAAATTTATTGAATTATTACGTATATTTGCGCTGTCAAAAGAGGAAAAATCATGATTACGATCTCAGAAATTGCTGCTAATCGCATTAAGGAAATCCGTCAAAACGAGGGTTTAACGGAAGATTTCAACGTACGTGTTGCTGTAGAAGGAGGTGGATGCTCGGGCTTGATGTACCAATTGGATTTTGCATCGGAGCCACAAGCGAGTGATATGATCTTTGAAGACAAAGGCGTTAAGGTGATGGTTGACAAGAAATCCATCCTTTATCTTGCCGGCACTGAATTGGATTTCTCCGATGGCTTAAACGGCAAAGGATTTCAATTCAAGAATCCCAATGCAACCCGTACCTGCGGTTGCGGAGAATCGTTCTCGATCTAAATCCCCATGGGAATCTGTTTGGATTCCAAGATAAATGGCTGAAGGAGTTGGTAGACCTGATAAATAGGCAAGCCCATCACGGTATAAAATGAACCATCCAGTTCCTTGATTCCAGCCATACCAATAAAATCCTGAACGCCATAAGCCCCTGCTTTATCGAGCGAAGACCCGCCGCGTACATACCATTCCATTTCCCAGTCGGCCAATTCACGAAAACTGACCATCGCTGAATCTGCCACCGATACGATGCCTTGCGGACTCGCCAAAGCGATTCCTGTAACAACCTCATGCGTTTTTCCAGAAAGCTTTTTCAGCATTTGTAGCGCATCGGGTTTATCAACCGGTTTATTCAAAATTTCACCATCTAAAATCACAACGGTATCTGCGGAAAGAATGAGCGTGTTCGGGCAAGAATCCCATAGGGCTTTCGCTTTTCGTTCGGCCAACATGACCGGCACCTCTTGCGCAGGCATGGATAATGGAAATGATTCATCCACATCGGAAGGAAGAACTGTAAACTGGAATCCAGCTTGCGATAAAATCTCTTTCCTGCGCGGAGAATTCGAAGCGAGAATAAATGGAAATTGAAGGCTAAATGAATCTTGCATGCCCAAAAATACCATTTTATATGGCTTGTCAAAAAATAATATTTTAAAAACATTTGCATTTAATGTAATTACATTTAATTTTGCTACATCAAATTTCAGTCATGGGAATTTCGGAGGAACTAAAGCAGAGTAAATTTCAATCAGAGGAGAGTAAAGCCATTGTGAACATCATATTCACAGGAAACTGGATGACCCAGCGGCAGCATGAACTTCTGAAACCATTTGGTCTTACGGTACAGCAATATAATGTTTTGCGAATTTTAAAAGGACAAAAGGGAAATCCCATGACGGTGCTAGCGATTACGGAACGCATGATGGATAAAATGTCGAATGCTTCCCGACTCGTCGATAAACTTTTGGAGAAGAAATTAGTTTTAAGACGTGAGTGCCCACAAGATCGAAGAGCTGTGGATGTCATTATTTTACCTGCCGGCATCGAATTAGTGGAACGAATTGATTTGGTTCAAAACAAATGGGGTGAAAATTTTAAAAAAATTGACCCGGATAAATTGCAAGCCCTCAATGAAATCCTCGATGAATTTAGAAGTGTATTTACTAACAATTAAACAATAAATAAAATGAAAAAAGTAAGCCTAATCTTGACAGCGCTCGTAATGAGCATCTCTTCTTTTGCTGCTCCTAAAGCAGTTAAAGTAAATACAGCTACTAGCTCAATTGCTTGGTATGCAGAAAAAGTAACGGGTAAGCACAACGGAACGGTAGCATTAGCTTCTGGTGCGCTTAATGTAAACGGAAACAAATTGGTTGGAGGAAACTTCACAATTGATTTGAAAACAATCAAGGCATTGGATATTACAGATCCAGGTTACAACCAAAAGTTTATTGGCCACATTACTTCAGGAGATTTCTTTGAGGTTGAGAAATTCCCAACAGCTACTTTTGTGATTACGAAGATTGCTGGTAACCAAGTTACAGGTAACTTGACAATCAAAGGAATTACCAAATCCATTTCATTCCCAGCTGAAATTTCAGTAAAAGGAGGAAAAGTTACTGCGAAAGCTTCGATCACAATCGATCGTACGGATTACAACATCCAATATGGTTCAAAGAAATTCTTTGATTCAATCGGAGACAAAGCGATCATGGATGACTTCAAATTAGTAGTTTCATTAGTTAGCGAATAATATAATCCGCCTAAGAGCCGAGGTGTAAATTTTACACCTCGGCTTATTTTTTACATTTTAATAAACAACAACATGTCTTTAATTAACGATTTATCTTGGCGCTACGCGACCAAGCGTATGAATGGAAACAAAGTTCCTGCCGACAAAATTGAAAGCCTTTTAGATGCAATCCGCCTTTCTGCATCAGGTTTTGGATTACAACCCTATCAAGTTTTCGTTATTGAAAACCCTGAATTACGTGCTCAAATTCAACCGATTGCTTATGGCCAACCGCAAATTACGGAAGCTTCGCATGTTTTAGTTTTTGCAGCTTGGAATGAAGTAACAGAAGAAAAAATTGACGCCTTTATTCAATTAGTTTCCGAAACACGCAATGTACCTGTAGAAGCTTTAGCGGATTACCGTGGTGCGATCGCAGGTTCGATGTTGCGCTTGCCTCAAGAGGTTCAAGCAGGTTGGGCAGCTCGTCAAGTTTATTTAGCAATGGGTACTGCCCTAGCTGCAGCTGCCGAATTAAAAATCGACACAACACCGATGGAAGGATTTATCCCTGGAAAATTGGATGAATTATTAGACTTAAACGCCAAAGGTTTACACTCCGTATTAATGTTGGCAGTTGGCGAGCGCGATGCAGCCAACGACTACATGAATAATGCTGCGAAAGTTCGTTATTCGAAAGAGCAATTATTCGTTCGTATATAAGAATTGGCATATTTATGTTACGAAAGGTCGCCCTAAAAAGGCGACCTTTTTTTTTATCAGTTTTTTAGTTGGTCCTAGAATATCATACCCCTTCTTTGAATAATGAAAAAGCCTAATCAAGCGTAATTTTATTTCGAAGCTCGAGCCCCTAAATCAATTACCTAACCCTTAAATTGACCAATATGAAAAACAAAGAGAATTCCATTCAAGAATGGGATATGCCAGAATTAACATACTCCGATCTAATCGCAATCGATGGAGGAGGATTTTGGGAAACATTGGGTATTATATCAGGTATCGCTGTCGTTGTCGCAGCCGTAGTGATAACCGGAGGATTCATTGCCATTTTACTATGATGTCAGATGGAAAAGCAACAAGAACCCTGGCAAATTATACTCGAGCGCGACCTTGCGCACATTGATGGCGGTGGCTGGTTTGATGATTTCAAACGTGGCTTTAAAGAAGGTTTTGATTGGGCTACTGGAGTCATCAAAGACCTGATCCAATTGTTCAAATAAACTCGGCGGGGCACATTTGCCCCGCCATAAACCATCCTAAAATGTCACCTAATAAGCTTATGGACTTGAAATCACGATTAGACACTTATCGCAACCAATTAGTTCAAGATATATCAGATACGAACCACCTCGTTCGCTTGCAAATTGATGGGCATTTTAAAATCGTCCAAATGAGCATTGATAAGTCGATAAGTATCGAAGAAATCGAAAGTTTAATGCCCGATTTATTCAGTCGGGCAATAGATTCAATCGCGGAAAAAATACGGTTAAAACTAGAAGATTTACAAGCAGCCCACAATTAAGGCTGCTTGTTTTTCAATAACTCCTCAACGGGCACCTTGAAAAAATGAGCGATTAGGTAGAGTCGGTCGATACTGATTTTCGATTGACCTGATTCCATTTTTGCATACGAGCTTTGACTCATTTGCAAACTGAACGCAACATACTCTTGGGAGAACTCACGATCTAATCGGAGCTTTCGAATGTTTTGGCGAACGTGTTTCATGTGGCTAGAATTAACCACTAAATGTAGCCTAGCAAAAAGAAAAAAAAACGTTAGAAACTGATAATCAAAATCAAGAAATTGATTTTAAGAAATCCTGAAGACTAAGAACTGGTTTTAAGCCAAGCGACTCCCCTTCTTGAATCATCAAATCCCATCCCGACTCAAAATCATTGCGAATATTGCCCTCCAAAATAGCTTCTCGAACCGCAATTTTAATCAATCCAATTTCCTTCCCGGGCCCAATATCAAAAACCTGCATGATGATCTCGCCCGTGATGACCGGTTGGA
>JBJOFM010000316.1:0-7119 GCA_046048755.1 Bacteroidota bacterium
TCGTTGCACATCAGACCCGTAATTCCCGGATTTATTATGCGCATTGCCTGGGGCGATCGATCTGTTTTAGCCTTAACGAATCAACGCGTAAGTTCCAAAAAGCTTATCGATGCGGGATTCACATTTCAATACCCTACAATTGAACAAGCAATTCAACATTTATCCAACCATCCAACCGTTTAATAACCATGAAAAAAATAAATTTCTTTTGGTTTCGCAGAGACCTGCGATTACACGATAACCACGGTTTATATCAAGCATTGCAATCGGAAATACCCGTGCGATGCGTTTTCATCTTCGATAAAAACATCTTATCCAAACTTCCTAAAAAGGATGCTAGAGTACAATTCATCCACCAAGAGTTACATCGATTAAAATCTGAAATTAGCGATAAATCTAACAACAGAAACCAATTAGAGGTTTGGTATGGCGATCCGGTAGAATTATGGAAAGAGCGAATTGCCTATGGCGATGTGAATGCAATTTTCTGCAATCGGGATTACGAACCCTCAGCAATATTGCGAGATCAAAAGGTACATCAATTTGCCATGGAAAACGGTTGTACCTTTTACAGTTTCAAAGATCAGTGCATATACGAAGGAAACGAAGTGGTGAAGGACGATGGCAAGCCATATACCGTTTTTACTCCATACAGCAGAAAATGGATGACGCGATTGCAACAAGATGTAATTCAGCAGGGAGATCGATTAGAATTTACTACCCATTACCCCTCGGAACACCAATTGCAGGGACTGGATGTAATCAACTTTGGCGAAAATGTACCACTATTTGATGTTGCATCGAGCAAGTTTAAATTAACCTTAGGACTTGTGACCGAAATCCCAACGTTGGAATCCATGGGATTTGAGTCGTTTGATTTCAACTATCCCGATCGCACTGTATCCCAACAAATCATTGCAAATTACAGCGAAAAACGGGATTTTCCGGGGATCCAAGGCACCTCTCGGTTGGGCTTACACTTTCGTTTTGGAACCATTAGCATTCGCGAAAAATTAGCGAAAGCCTTAAATCTGAATCAAACCTTTGTAAACGAATTGATTTGGAGGGACTTTTACATGCAAATACTATGGCATTTCCCGCACGTGGTGAGTGGCGCGTTTAAACCCCAATACGATTTTATTCAATGGAGAAATAATGAGGAAGAATTTGAAGCATGGAAAAATGGAAATACCGGTTATCCCATTGTGGATGCGGGAATGCGGGAATTAAATGCTACTGGATTTATGCACAATCGGGTTCGAATGATTGTGGCGAGCTTTTTAACCAAGCACTTGTTAATCGATTGGCGATGGGGGGAGGCTTATTTTGCCGAAAAGTTATTGGACTTTGAATTGGCTTCAAACAATGGTGGATGGCAATGGGCAGCAGGATCAGGAGTAGACGCTGCACCATACTTTAGAATATTCAATCCATCGGCACAAACCGATAAATTCGACAAACAAAAAACGTACATCCGAAAATGGGTTCCAGAATTTGACTCCCTCACTTATACCAAACCCATTGTAGATCATGCATTGGCAAGGGCTCGATGTTTGGAGACCTACGATTTAGCCTTAAAAAACAAATAGATATAGCGATTAATCCGTTTTTTCTACTTTTTTAACTCGCCCCCGCTAGCCGCTAATAAGTAACTTTTGATAAACGGCCAGAGTTCACCGTCCATCACGTTTTGCACATTGGACGTTTCCTCTCCGGTTCGCACGTCTTTAATTAGTTTATATGGATGGAAAACGTAGTTTCTGATTTGGGAGCCCCACTCGATTTTCATTTTTGAATCTTCGATTTCGGCTCTTGCTGCGTTTCGTTTCGCCACTTCCATTTCGTATAAACGTGATTTCAACATCTGCATTGCACGTTCGCGGTTACCCAGCTGGTTACGTTCTACTTGACATACAACAACAATTCCTGTGGGGATGTGGGTTAATTGTACCTTGGTTTCTACCTTATTCACGTTCTGTCCGCCGGCACCACCGCTTCGTGAGGTGTGCAATTCAATTTCGGACGGTTTTATATCAATTTCAATGGTATCGTCAATTAACGGATAGACGTACACACTCACGAACGACGTGTGCCGGCGGGCATTAGAATCAAATGGCGAAATTCTCACCATTCGATGCACCCCGTTTTCCCCTTTTAGGTATCCGAAAGCAAAATCACCTCGAAATTCCAAGGATACACTCTTGATTCCGGCTACTTCCCCATCCTGTCTGTCTAATTCGGAAATCGACATTCCATTTTTCTCTCCCCACATCAGATACATACGCATTAACATTTCCGCCCAATCGCAACTTTCTGTTCCACCAGCACCGGCATTGATTTCTAATACGCAACCCAACTTATCTTCTTCGTTTTGGAGCATATTTTTAAACTCCAACTCTTCCACTGCTGTGATAAGATTCTCGTACTGTTGATGGACTTCCTCGGGGGTTGCCTCGCCCATTTCCTGAAACTCTACCAATACCTCCAAATCACCCATGATGGATTCGATATTTCCGTAGGCTTCGGTCCAAATTTTCTTTTCACGGATTTTTCGCATGTGCGCTTCCGCCTTTTTGGGATCATCCCAGAATCCTGGGTCTAAGGTTTGTGATTCTTCGTCTGCGATTTCCGCTAATTTTCTATCCAAGTCAAAGATACCTCCTCAAAGCCTCTGCACGGCCTTTTATATCCTTATGTTGTTCTGCATTCACACTGCAAAAATAAGGCAAAAGATAAGCAATCCGATGAAATACGACGGAATCGAGTGAATCCCTTAAAACAAGTTGAAATCTGCCTCCGCCAAAAACGGAAATCGACCCCTAAAATTCACCAATGGCTTATGTTCCAATGTCACCTGAGCCAGACTCTCGCGTTCAAAAGGCGGCAACAAATACTCGCCATCGAAAGAAACCACCTGCGACCTACCCACATGCTTGATTCCATTTCCATCCATACCTACCCGATTTACAGCAATGGTATAGCATTGATTTTCGATACTCCGCGCTTTCAACAAGGTATCCCAGGCCAACATTCTCGCTTGTGGCCAATTGGCTACAACCATTAGTACTTCAGGAATGGAATTAACTCCAGGATAAGATTCTGAGGAATTGTTAGTGTCCGATTGTAAGAACGCTTTTCGTATCCAAGCAGGAAATCGAAGATCGAAACACACCATGGGAACAATCTTCCAACCCTGATACATAAAGTACGCAGTTTGATTCCCTGACCCGTAATACTGGTCTTCCTTTGCATACGAAAAAAGGTGCTTTTTGTCGTACTGACAGATTACTTCTCCATCGCTAATAGCAAAAAAACGATTAAAATACTTTCCATCTTCATTAAACGATAAAGACAAACATAAACATATATCATCGCTTTTGTCCTTTAACCATTTCATGGTATCGCTGTCTGCAAATTCTGCATGCAAGTTTGGCTGCATCGTAAACCCAGTGGAAGCCATTTCGGGTAATACCACTAGGGATTTTGACGGAATTTGTTTGAGGTGCCATTCCCAACGCAAACGATTTGCTTTCGGATTCTCCCAAGCCAAATCTGTTTGAATTAGATAGGTATGCAAGGGGGGAATGATAGTCTCTTCTTTCATAGAACTTTTGGAGTGATCGCTACGTTAACTGGTTTAGAATCTGGGCTGCTTTATATAGGGTATCGTCGTTTTTCGCAAAACAGAATCGAAGGTATTTTCCTGGCAGGGTTTGTTTTGAAAATGCACTTAACGGAATAGTAGCTAGCCCCTTTTCCACGGTTAAATCAATGGCAAAATCGGCATCCGATTTTTGGGTAATTTGTCCTATATCGGCCACCAAAAAGTAGGCGCCTTGGCAGGGCAACCAAGTGATGATAGGGTTATTAAGTTGTTTCAATAATGTATCCCGTTTTTGTTGCATCAGACTAGAAACAGTAAATTCATAATCTGGGTTTTCCAATAAAAACTGATATGCACCTACTTGCATCGGCGTATTCGCAGCAAACGCTAAGAATTGAAACACTTTTCTTAATTCCACAGTTAAATCGCTGGGTGCGCATAAATATCCTAGTTTCCAACCGGTAGCATGGAAGGTTTTTCCAAATGAAGAAACAGCCACCGCTTTGTGTGCCAATTCGGGGATTTGCAACACGGAAATATGCTGTTTTCCATCTAAGACCATGTGTTCGTACACCTCATCGGACAATACAAAAGCCTTAGAATCTTTTATAATATCGGCCAGTTGATTCCAATCATCCATCTCCATAATACAGCCTAAGGGATTATGGGGGGTATTGATTAGCACCAAACGGGTTTTATTGGACAACAGGCTTTTAATTTCTTTCCAAGGCCAAGGGGACTCGCCTCGTTGCAAGGCATCAATCCGTAAATTAGCCCGTTTTACCACACCCCCATTTAGTTCTATTACGGGTGCGTACGAATCGTAACCCGGTTCCACAATAATAACTTCATCTCCAGGTCTTACTAAGGCCGTTATCGCCACGTACAATCCGGCTGTTGCTCCAGGAACTAGTGTTATTTCGGAATCTGGATTGATAGAAACTGAACGCCAATCGTGAATTCTTTGAGCTAATAGTTCTCGCAATTCTGGAATCCCTGGCATTGGCGCATACTGATTCCTACCGTTTCGCATTGCATCGGCCACGGCTTCTTGCAACTCGATGGGTGGATTAAACTCCGGAAATCCTTGGGATAAATTAATGGCCTGGTGCTTTGCAGCCAAGCCCGACATAACCGAAAATATCGATGCTCCGTATCCCGGTAATTTTGACGTTAACTCCATGCCGATCCTTGGTAATTGTACCTTTACGAATATAAAACAAGGGGTACCTTACGCTATAAACAGGTTATCACCATTTAGCAGTGCTTGTGGGATTTAAATTGGTATATGGGAGTTAGTTAATAAACTTCCGAATTTGCTGTAAATTGCCCTTTTATTTATCCATGAATCGAAAATTGTTGTATTCAAGTACGGTATTGCTCCTAATTTCGTTAGGCATTTGGGCATTTTCATCCAACACAACCATATCCACTGCTGAAAAGAAAAAACAAGGTCCGGCACCGGACACTACGTTTACCTTAGTTTTTGGTGGCGATTTAATGGGTCATCAGCCTATGATTTCGGCGGCTTGGAACGACTCCACCCAACGCTACGAATACGAACCCTGGTTTCAGTTCATCGCTCCTTACCTATCTTCGGCCGATTATGCGGTTGCCAACTTGGAAGTTACACTTGCAGGCGAACCTTACAGCGGATATCCTCAGTTTTCGTCTCCCGATGCCTATGCTTCAGCTATTAAAAAATCCGGAATTGATTTTTTAGTTACGGCCAATAACCACTCACAAGACAGAGGCAAAGACGGCTTGGAGCGCACCCTGCGTGTATTAGACAGCTTCGGCATTCCTCATACTGGAACCTTTTTAGATACCCATTCCCGAAAACAGAACTACCCTGCCATTGTAAATGTAAAAGGTTGCAAGATTGCGCTGTTGAATTACACCTATGGCACCAATGGCTTGGTGGTGAAACACCCCAATATTGTGAATATGATCGATACGCAGTGGATTATGAATGATTTTGCTTCCATGCGTGTAAAACAGGCCGATGTGGTAATTCCCGTAATGCATTGGGGTGTAGAATACATTACATCGGAAAATGCAGATCAACGAAACACCGCCAATCTTTTAGCTCGATTAGGTTCCACAGCAATCATCGGAATGCATCCGCATGTGGTTCAACCGATAAAGACGATTAAACTAGCAAAAAAGAGTAAACGTGATAGTATTTCCGTACCTGTTGCCTACAGTTTAGGGAATTTTGTTTCCAATCAGCGCGATATCAACCGGGACGGCGGAATTTTAGTAAAGTTGAGTTTTCGAAAAAAGAACGGTAAGGTAGAATTAATAGGAACCGAATATTTACCCTTTTGGGTTTGGCGATTGCAAACGACTGCTCCAGAATATGGATTACGCAAGGGCTATTACATCCTCACCGAAAAACAACTCGGCATGCTGAGAGACGAAGACTTAGAAAAAGCCACGCTGTTTTTTACCAATGTTCGCAAGATTGTTGCTGGAAGCAGGGAGTGGAAGGTCCAGTAGCATTTTCCTTAACACATTGACCAAAGAGTTTCGTATAGTTAACAATAACTACAGATCTAAAATGAAACTTCTACATGTTCAAACTTATTATATGTCCGTTAGCAGCATAATCAACTGCTAATTTCTGTTTTTTTCACCTAGTACTTTTCTTTGATTTTAGCGTTTTTGGCGCTGGTGTACTGGGATTTTTTAATTTCCACCGATTTCAATTTCAAAATACTATCGTAGGGTCCATCGGTGATAAACATATTGGCAATCCACGCGGGAATGGCGCCTCCGGGGTTTGTTTTTAATGTGTAGGTACATGATAATTTATTCTTCGCAATAGGTACGATATCCCAGTGGGCAAAATTGTAAGGCACTCTTACTACGCCACTCACCAATTCTTTCAGGGAGTTTTCACTTTTGGAGTCGATGGTAACATTGAGTGTTTTAGGATCTTGGGCTAATTTTATGCGCATGCAAACGTCTCTGTCAGAAAGCGGCCAAGGAGCGTCGATGTATTGATAGACAATATTTTCAAAATCCGAAACTTTGGTTATGGTATAGGATTGTGACGTAGAATAAATCCAATTTTTATAATTCCCATAATCGGTGAGGGTTGCCACGAGGGTTTGTAGGCTACAATCCATGGTAACCGTTGCTTTAATTTCTTTGAATCCAGACGATTCCCCACCGCGGGTATAAACAACGATTCCCTCTCCTTCTCGGGTATGTTTCCACTGGTTTGTTTCTTCGTTAGTGGATTTCGGAAGCCAAGATAGGACGGATAGAAGGCCGATAGATACAAGAGTTTTCACAGAATGGAGCGATTATCTATAGCGAAATTAGCATCAAATAAAGTGACAACCAAGGGTTTACGCTTAATTAACAAAAAGGATTTGTTGAGCGTAGATTTTTTGTATATTTGCAGCCTCTAAACGGGCCTATAGCTCAGTCGGTTAGAGCACCTGACTCATAATCAGGTGGTCCCTGGTTCGAGCCCAGGTGGGCCCACCGAAAAATCCTCTCTT
>JBJOFM010000317.1:0-2616 GCA_046048755.1 Bacteroidota bacterium
TAATAACGTTCTTATCGTTGGGTCGGTATTATTTGGGATTTTAATTTTACAAGTACATGATTTATTTGAAAACTTAAATAACAAAAAAATAAATCCATACTAAATGTGGGAATTTAATCTATGTAGCTCTTTGCGCATTTAAAAGGGATAACAATTCCAGATGCGATAGTATCGTTAATTCATTGCCCTCGAAGTCTTTCGTAAAGGAAATGAAATTAATTTGTTAAGCCGCAGACAATCTACGAATTTCGTAAGGCATTCAATCGCAATAATTTCTTCATGCTAACCCCACAAAACACTCCATGATTCGATTTTTCTTTGTGTTCATTCTATGGACAATTTCATCTATTCCCGCTCATGCACAAACGGTGAAATACCTATTCTGTTCGTACTGCGATATAGTGCCAGGGGATACTTTTTATGTGGCTAAATCCACTGCCACTTTGAAATCAAAACCACTAGACAATTCAAAACCACTGGCTTCTTTAAGCCTAGGAGATATGGTAATTGTGACAACAACATCGCCATCCAAATCAACGGGGAAGGGTAGTGGTACTTACCCCAATTCTAGCTTGGAAACTAGATATAAAACAGAAAATTCATTGGATTTTCTGCCTGTTACCTATCAAGGTAAATCGGGATATATTGCTACAGGTGCATTGGGAATTGCAAAACTGCATACACAGGTACCCAAAACGTATTTTATCGTAAAATCCAACTTCATGGGAAGTACAACCAATGATAGTCTAACTATTTTTGAAATATCGGATAATCAAATTGTAAATGAGTATTCAACGCTAATTTTCGGATCGCTAATTTCTATTAGTGTTAACGGGAATGCCGGACTGGATAGTGTAACTCATTTATTGCGAATCGATTATTATTCGGAAGCCTGTGGGGATGAATCAGGCATGACCTACTTTACATGGAATCCGCAAGACTTAAAATTATTGGGTCATTTAGCCGCCTCGGCAGATCCTGAAAGTCAATACGGCGAAGCATTTTATTTTCCCTCAGATGTAGGTGGGGCCCCGGGAAAAGTTATTTTTCGTGCCGAAACTTACGAGATTTTTGATGAAACCACCAATTGGACCCGTAGATCCGTGGAAGAACGAGTTTTTACCTGGTCTCAAGGCTACCTAACACCGGCTTTCAAATCGGAGGAATAATTTACACCAAATGGTCCGATCAAAAATATAAGTTATTTAAAATTTGATTCGTAAATATTTCAAATCTATGTTTAGCCGAAATTCCGTCGATAAACCCCAAATAAGAAGTTCATTTCGAAGGAAATTGGGTCGACAGTATTTCATTCTGAAAAGAAAATTAATTTGGTGGGTAGGTGATAAAAAATATGCGGTTCCTAAGGAGCGAAATGCCTCGAAAATTGATTCGATTATGGCTTTGAAATCGAATCAGGCATTTCAAAATCCAATTTCAATAATCAAGCACAAATCCTTTCTTTTGAGGCCACTAAAGGATGTGGATATGCACTTTCAACACAATAAGGTTGTGAATCTTCGTATCGCTTGTAACGCAATTAATGGAACCGTAATTCACCCTGGTGAAACATTTTCTTTATGGAAATTGGTTGGAAAACCCTCAAAGTCAAAGGGATATTTGGAAGGCTTGGCCTTACACAACGGAAAAATTGCCACAGATATTGGGGGTGGATTGTGTCAACTAGGCAATTTGCTCTACTGGATGGTGCTGCATACGCCCTTGCAGATTACAGAACGCTGGCGACATGGGTACGATGTTTTTCCCGATATCAATAGAACCATTCCATTTGCATGCGGAGCTACGTTGGCGTACAATTACATCGATTTACAGTGGATAAATACCACTTCCGATACTTTTCAATTGCATGTTTGGTTAGACGAAACATATTTACACGGTGAGATCTGTTGTAATCGGGATTTGCAATTACAATTTGAAGTTTTTGAAACCGATCATCAAATTCATCAACAATGGTGGGGTGGTTATACTCGACACAATAAAATCTGGAAACGGATAATTCATTCACAAACCGGAGAAATACAAAAAGAACTCGTTTCCGTAAATAATGCGATAATGATGTATAATCCCTTGCTAGAAAATTAGAGTGAAAAACTAGATTAAAATGCTTCGCCGATATAGAAGTAAACTCCGTAGCCATGTTTTTCTAATCCAACATCCAGTCGGGTGAAAATATCTTTTTTCGGGAATAATAAATATCGCAATCCAGCACCTCCTGTAAGTTTATAGTTTGCAGTAGGCAAGGTAGAAGAAACACTTCCAATACCAGCAAAAATCGCGCCCCCCAATCGATTACTAAACCCAAATGGTAAAAACCGATATTCCGCTTGAGCTGCTAAATACTGTTTGTCTCTGTATTTTCCTAAATACATGCCGCGCATCATCATTTCTCCACCCATCAGACTTAATTGATTAAAAGGAACTTCTCCCGACGAGAATTGTCCTAATACTTGAAGCGCTAATACTTGATTTTTCTTTACAGCGTGAAAATATCGACCATCTAAAAACAATGTATTCATCGGAAAGGATTCATTGAAGTAATTACCGTAATGAAGAAAGGCTACTTCAGCCAAAAAACCTTCCCGTACATTTAAAATG
>JBJOFM010000318.1:0-5118 GCA_046048755.1 Bacteroidota bacterium
ATCTTGTTTCAACCGAGATGAAACAAAAATATAAATCAAAGAACCTATCGTATAAGCTATGTAAAACGCAAACGAAATAAGCTGGCTTTGCCACTGCTCCAAATTGCTTTTCTTCTTGAAAATGGGAATTAGAATATCGTTACTGGCAGCAACAAACCCCCAAAAAAAGAAGACAACAACGAGAATAGCAAAAATTCGTGATTGAGCAGATTTAAACATGATAAAATTAATATCGGGCAAAAAACAACATTTATCACGGAAAAGCAAATTTTACGAGATATAAAACTAAAACTCGCGAATACCAACACATTAAACACTTACATAACGTACAATATACAATAACAAAAATCAATGTTATTTTAAACCTATTTTGTCGATTATATAGTACAAAATCCGAATGACTATGCTTTTGTTAATATTTCCAACTAAAACGAGGTAAAACATTGCAAACAAAATTTTAAATTTGAATGAAGGGATACTATTGCGTAGTCAGAAAAGGCCTATACCACAACAATTCGTAAAGACACTCAAGATTTGGCTTGTTGTGTTGGTATCTCTAATGTCTTTTAAACAAGCGAAAGCACAATATTGGCAAGCCTACGGAGGGTATCTTATTAAAACCATTTATGGCTACGATGCTTACCGAGCTAAGATCTCATTATGCGATATCTATCGCAGATTTGGTCTGTATTACGGGTTGGATTTTAACAACAACGTTTATCCTTACCCCTATTATTACGAGAATATTTTCCAAGACGGTTATACCTTAAATTACAGACGTGACATTGCAGGCATCAATTTGGTATTGGATTGCAAATATCGTTGGGGATTTTATGCAGGTACAGGTTTAATTTGGGACGGTCCGCTTGTAGGTATCTTTTTGGAACCTGACCCTTCAAAAGGTCGAGGTCTTCGAAAGGAAATGGGGGTTTGGTATACCAATCCACGATTGAATTTAGGAATAGAATTAGGCTGGTCATTTACCCAAAGACTTTCACTTGGCGTACATTACCGATGGGGCGACCGATTAATCTACGATTCTTGCGATGGAAATTGGTGGAAAGACCCAATTCCAAGAGAAAAAGTATACAGAGAAATCGTTTATAAAGAAATTGATTTAGACAAAGACAAAGACGGTGTTGTTGACACCCGTGACTCGTGCCCAGACATTCCTGGAGTAGTTAATTTATTTGGTTGCCCTGATACCGATGCGGATGGTATTGCCGATGCGAAAGATTCTTGCGTGTTTATTAAAGGACCATTATTTAACCGCGGTTGTCCCGAATCCGTTAAACCGTTGCACGATACATTGAAACCCAAATTAAAGGAAATTCATATTTTCATCGATTCAGTAATCACCCCAGAATCTCAAAAGAAATTAGAAGATTTAACCGAAACGTTAAAAAACAATAAAAATCTAACGATTCAAACAGCTATTCCTCAAGACACTATTCCTCCAGACACCAATGTCCTTGGAATGCTTCAACAAAAATTAAAAGAAAGCGGAGCACCCCCAACAGATATTCATTATGTAGGTACGGTTGAAAAGAAAAAAGACGACAAACCACACTCCATTGAGGAAATAAATGAATACACAACCATAGAAGATATTATTGATCAAACTTGGGCGCTCCCTATTTTCTATGATTTAGATAGAGCCAGGATTAGACCGGATGCAGCGAAAGTCTTGGATAGTTTCGCATTGCATGTATTGCGAAGGTTCCCTGACTTGATAGTGGAACTTGGGTCGCATACAGACTGTAGAAATACCATTCCTTATAATAGGAACCTGGCACAACGTCGCGCCGATTCCGCGGTACACTACCTAATCACCTACTGGAACATCCCCAAAACTCAGATAAAACCCAAAGGGTATGGTGAAGCCGAAATCCTAAATGGCTGTGTATGCGAAGGTCAAAACATAGCCCATTATACAGACTTCGTAGATGGAAAAACAAGGAAGTTAGTTGTACAAAGAGACGCAGGTGGTTTTGTACAAAGAACATTCTACGAAAACTACAAACCTTATGAGATTCAGGTTAGAAACGGCGGCAAGAAAATGGTATTATGCGATGATTATCAACACGCTCAAAACCGAAGAACAACGGTACGATTTAGTATGGCTAATTCAAATATTGGTGTAAATCTCGATGGTGATATTAACAATACAAACGCAGGTTTAAATGCGGCGATGCAGGGGATTGATGCGAGCAAAATAGAACCACAAAGTAAACCAGCAAAGAGAGAAGTGATTATATATGTGAACGATAATAAGAAATAACTATTTCGATATCATCCAATTACAAAACTACCCACTTCACAAATCCCAATTGAGCATTACCCACAAGATATAATCCTGAAGATAACTCGGGCAACTCCATTCTATCTGTGGTCAAAAACAAGGTCCTGATAACCGAACCCGTTTCTGATAAAATTTGCAACTCTTGCTGAATTGGAACACATCGATTTGCTCCCCTGACAATAAGAACAGACCGTTGCCCAACTTTACTTGGATTTTGAGAAATTTCAAATCGCATCATGGCATCGGCAAAATTAACCGTATTCAATTTACGACCATAATAATCACCCAAAAGGAAACTCAAATTTACAAATTGCAATGACTCCTCTGTCTTAATGAAGCTATTGCTAAATCGTTCATTCCCTAGTGCCACCACATAGGAGTCTATAAATTCAATAGCCTCCAATTGATAAAAAGGCAAATCAACAGATACTTTACGTTTGTTACAGGTGCTAAAATTATTCCCATCAAAATCATACAACAAATACAAAAAAGGCTGCAGCAAATCGCTGTACCCTACCAATACAAAAGCATGATGCGTTTTATTGTACGTTGCACCAGTAATTAATCCTGAAACGGGAAGATCCCCTATTTTCAAGGCCGATTGAAAATCACCATTCTTCGATAACCGATATATAGTTGACCCCAAATTTCCCCACTCCTTTGTAAATAAATACAAACTATCCCCAACAGCTACCATTGCCTCACAATCAAAATTGGTCTTATTCGGAGACAATTCGCTAAAGTCGGTCTGCTCCGGATAAAAAAATCGTATTGAGTCTTGAACGAAAAACGAATCTGCCAATAAAGATTTCCTCCATTTATAAATCGTTAAATCCTTCCGATTACCTCGATAATTATTACCAAAATCACCCAAATAAATAAATGAATCATCGGAACAAACATCCTCCCAATCACGATTTTCACCTCCCAACATCTTCTTAGATTCTATAACAAATCCTGTAGAAGTATCGATTCGATATATTTTTCGATCGGAATTATCATTATGTCCCCAAAGACTGCCTTGATAACTTACTAGACCCGAAATCTCCGGCAAATAATTCTGTAACAAGACGGAAGAAAAGGACTTTATTTTTGTAGATGGATACATACAAGAACCATCATTCTTCGTAGCGGCAACATTAAAATTTTCGGCTAGAGGATCTGTACAACCAGAAATTTGAGAAAATCCTTGATTTATCAGTAGTAGTAAGTAAAAAAACACTTGCAGTTTCATGCTCATTCCTTTCAAAATTACTTGTAAACTGTATAATAACACCTAAGAAAAGCCAACATTCGAATAATTTTGGCATGAATTTTTCTAGAAGCGTTGTGTATTTAGCAACAAATTAATAAATTCGCATTAGATAATTATGGAAAAGCACCTTAAACTTATTTTGACCGTTGTGTCTGTTTTGTGTTTCACCTCGTTGATGGCTCAGGGTGTGCCTGATGATCCAGATATTCAGGTTCCTGTAGACGGCGGTATCTTCACCGTTGTAGGTTCTGCTGTAGCTTACGGAGTTTACCGTATGCGCAACAAAAACAACAAATAAGAACTATCCACATTCGTGAAGGTCTTAAAAAAATTCAAGGAGTCTTTATCTACCTTGAATTTAAGTCCTGATCAATGGTATTTCATAAAGGCTTCACTAGTCAGTGTACTGGTGTGGCCTTTTTTTCAATTTTGGAGTGGATTGGACAACTTTTTATCAGAAACTCTACTTCATGGGACAAGACATACCATTGGAATTATATCCGGAACAACACCACAGGCTATCGAAAAGCCAGGAATTTGTACTTATCTGATAAAAGATCAACGCGCAACATTATTAATAGGTAAATCTTGCAACGGCAAATCCCTGTATTTCATGCTAGTTGCATTCTTATTTGCAATTCCTAATCGATCCTTAAAAACACAATTAACATGGTCTGTCATAGCTTCACTTTCTCTCTACACTTTCAATATGTTGAGGATTGTTGGTTTATTTTACATTGCAAAATCTATCCCAGATTGGTTTGACACCTTTCACCATCAAATTTTTCAAATATTGATGTATGTTATAATTTTCGCAACATGGATGCTATATCTAGCAAAATCAGCAACAAAGCAATAGCGAAACTGGTATTCACCGCATTTATTTTAGCGTTAATCAACACGGTTTATTACTGGATAAATGACCACTACATTCTATCCGGCGACCCCAACCATCCTCATAGGCCACCTTTTGATAATCTCGCCCTTAGAATGCTTATAAGGGAAATTACCATATGGTTATTCTTTTTCCTGAATCTGAGCGCATTAAAAATCAATGGATTAAACCATCAAAGAAAAATACTCTTATTTGGAACAATTATTTTTGATATTGCCACAATCGCTATGGCTGTCATCCGATTAATCTGGGACAATGAAGTATTTTATCAAATTTACAGCAGTTTGTTGGCCTTACTAAATTCAAATTGGTTTTTTACGATTCTAGTAATACTGCATTACATCGCATTAACCATGAAAAGGAATAAACCCACCAATTAACTCGGCTAAATTGGACTACCCCAAGTAGACAGTATTTTGTGCAATCGATAAAACAAATAAAAATGCACAATAACAACTACTTCTAGACCGATAATATAATAGGGCCAATCGCCTATTATTAAAGGATTCTCGGCATCGGGCTTCTGCGCCAAAAACATATAATTTGCGCCAATCAGCCAGTTCACTAACCCAATCACTGGCAATACAATCTGAGTATAAAAAAACACCCGCTTCCAGGAACCTTTTCGCGGCACAAAGCCCATACGCATAGTTGTATATATACTTC
>JBJOFM010000319.1:0-11304 GCA_046048755.1 Bacteroidota bacterium
CGATTAAACCTTGAAATCCAACGCTAAAAGCATTCATTTGCTACTATATTTTCTGTAACTTCGCGCACTTTATGGATCGTAATTCAATTATTGGCTTTTCGCTTATTTTTCTAATTCTAACGGGTTATTATTGGTATACAGCTCCTACGGATGCTGAATTGAAAGCCCAAGCGCAACAAGATAGTATTACATTAGTTAAACAGAATGCGGCGGAAGCAGAACAAAAGAAAACCGAAACGGGAAAAGAAGCTAACTCCAATTCTGTAAAAGAATCAGCACTTTTAGATTCTACATTGGTTGGATCCATCGGGTCATTTGCGCAACAAATTTCTGGTGAAAATAAGGAAGTTAACATTGCCAATAAAGAAATCACCTTAGGGATTCAAACCCGTGGTGCTGGAATCGGTAGAGTTACGTTGAATAATTACAAACGTTCTGATAGTTCTAAATTAGAATTGTTGGAACCCAATTCGAATCGTTGGTTTTTTGAACTGTTTACTTCCAATGGTCCGCTGAAGTCTTCGGATTTTGTTTGGAAAGTGGAAGAACAATCTGCCAGTATGGTTCGATTGCGTTTGGGAGACTCAATGCAGCATATTGATTTGACGTATCGACTTGATCCAGAAGGATTTGAGGTTTATTCTCAACTCAAATTGGTAGGAGTAGATAAATTAGTAAAGGCAAGAAACTCTGGAGTTCGTTTGGCATGGAATACTCAATTACACAAGCAAGAGCGCGATTTCAAATGGGAAAACCAAAACTCTACCGTTGCCTATAAATTAGTAGGAGAAGATCCTGATAAATTATCTGAAGCGTCCGAAGGTGAAGAGGTTTTAAAGAATAAAGTTCAGTGGGTAGCGTTTAAGCAGCAGTACTTTACTTCGGTGATGTTGGCAAAAGATGGATTTTCCACCGATGCTAAGTTAGGGTGGACTGCCATACCTGAAAATCGCCAATTGGAAACCGGAAAAATTAAATCGATGTCTGCGGAATTGTATTTAGACTATGAGCGCGAGTCTGAAAAGGTTTACGATTTATCCTATTATTTTGGTCCAAACCAGTATTATACAATGCAGGATGCAAAATTGGGTGTAGAAAATCATCAATTACAGCGTATTATTCCAATGGGTTGGGGGATTTTTGGATGGGTAAACCGATATGTGGTGGTACCTGTTTTCCATGCATTGGATGGTATTATCGGTTCGATGGGAATCATTATTCTGTTGTTAACGGTAATTATTAAGACGGCGTTACTGCCTTTAGTATATAAGTCGTACATCTCAACCGCCAAAATGAGAATTTTGAAGCCTGAATTGGATGAGATTAAGGAAAAGCATGGTAATGATATGCAAAAAATGCAGTCGGAAAACATGGCATTATATCGTAAAGCAGGGGTATCACCATTGAGTGGTTGTGTTCCTATGTTACTTCAGTTGCCCATTTTGTTTGCGATGTTCCAGTTTTTTCCCAATGCATTTGAGTTAAGACAAAAATCATTCTTGTGGGCTATGGATTTAAGTCAATACGATGGTCCAAGCTTAGGATTTAACATTCCATTTTATGGAGACCATGTGAGTTTCTTTACGATATTGATGACGGTTTCTACGTTGATTTACACGCATCTAAACAACCAGATTTCGGGAGTAACGGGTCAGATGAAATATATAGGATATATCATGCCGATTATTTTCTTAGGAGTTTTGAATGATTATGCGAGTGGTTTAACATGGTACTACTTTGTAAGTAATATGATTACTTTCGGACAGCAGTGGGTTATTCGCAGAACGGTTGACGATACCAAGTTGCATGCTCAGATCGCCGAAAACCGCAAAAAGCCAGTAACTAAATCTAAGTTTCAACAGCGTATGGAGGAGGCAATGAAAATGTCTCAACAGCGCGCTGCGGCGAATGCCAAGGGTAAGAAGAAGTAGTTTTCCTAAACTCGTTTGAATTGCTGGGAATTTTCGCGGACGATTATACCATTTATTTGAAGTTGGCCAATCACGGAAATCAATTCGGCGGTAGACCAATAGGGTAGGGCGGTGGTTAGATCTTGCATTCGAGATTTACCGGACTCAATTATTTCTAGGACTTGAAGCTGTGGTTTTGTGAGTGTTGGTAGAGAGTTTGTTTTAAGCTGTTGAGGGAGAAGGTGGGCCAGGTCAGGATTTGCGCAATGTGTTTCATTGGGGATGAATACTGGGGTTTCTTTGTTTGGTTCCTCTGTAGGAGGATGTTGCACCATATCCTTGGTTTTAGATGGATATTTTTGAATTTCTTGTGAGCTATAAGCTACGGTTGAAGATGATTTATTAATTAAAGCAGGAATGGAATTGGTTTGTTTTTTCCAATTCATTTTATTGATTATATCGTCTGCTGATGTACAAAGGTTGGCCATGCATTCTTGAATTAATGAATTACATCCTACACTATTAGCGTCTTTGGGATGTCCAGGAATAGCGAAAACTTCCTTGCTTAAATGGCACGCGATTCCGGCGGTAACCATACTGCCGCCGGTAGTGCCACTTTCGATGATTACTAAAGCATCGCAAAGAGCGGCAATCAGTCGGTTCCTTCGCGGAAATAGATTGGGATGCATTTTAGTATAGGCGGGATGTTCAGAGATTACGGCTCCACCTTGTTCAATCATTTCTTGGGTTAGTCGGTAATGGTGTCTTGGATAAATTTGCTCCAATCCGTGCGCGACAATTCCAAAATTTGGAATATTTAATTGAACAGCAGTTTTATGAGAAATAGCATCAATGCCAAGGGCTAAGCCACTGACGGACATCCAAGGCGCGGAAATGGATGCAGATAGGTTTGTGAGTATTTCTTGGGTTATAGAAAGTCCGCGTTGGGTAGGTTTCCTTGTTCCAACTACGGCGATAGAATGCGTTTGGTTCCACTGGGGTGATCCCAAGTAAAACAATACCAGGGGCGCTCCATGGTGTTCTTTAATACGATAGGGGTAATTCGGCTGATGGATGTTCACCATGTTGATGCGGAGTTTTTGGTGAATTTTTAGAAGGTCGACGGCTTCGGTGAAGGATGCGCCGTGCTGCAGTTGGAGTAGTTTATCTGGGCCTAGCCCAGATAAACTACTAGGCATTGCCCCATAAAGTTTCTTGGCAATTTTGAAAATCTCCGAGGCTCCGCCAAAATGTTCTAATAATTGATAGGATAATTTGGGGCCAATGCCGTCGCAAAGCGACAACTGCAGCAAGGCAATATCTTCTTCAGTAAGATCTGAATTTAGGTAGGAATATTTCATACTCCTACCAAAGTTAGCTTAATCGTTTAGCTTTAGTACCGCCATAAAGGCACTTTGGGGAATATCGACATTGCCCACGGAGCGCATGCGTTTTTTACCAGCTTTTTGCTTTTCTAATAATTTTCGCTTACGGGAAATATCACCACCATAACATTTAGCCGTTACATCTTTTCTCAACGCACTGATAGTCTCACGAGCAATGATTTTAGCACCTACACCTGCTTGAATAGCAATCTCAAATTGTTGTTTAGGAATTAAATCTTTTAATTTCTTGCAGATTTTCTTTCCTAAGTCAAAAGCATTGTCTTTATGAATTATTGCACTCAAAGCATCTACTTGCTTCGCATTCAACAAGATATCCATTTTCACCAATTTGCTTTCTTTGTATCCGATGGGGTGATAATCGAAACTTGCATATCCTTTGGAAATGGTTTTTAATCGATCGTAAAAATCAAATACAATTTCCGCCAACGGCATTTCAAAAACCAGTTCAACACGGTCCGAAGTTAGATATACTTGGTTCATTAAAATCCCACGTTTATCCAAACACAAACTCATCACGGGTCCAACATAATCTGCCTTTGTAATTACAGACGCTTTAATATACGGTTCTTCAACGTAATCTATTTTTTCAGGTGGGGGTAAGTCCGATGGATTGTTTACTGGTATAACCTCCCCCTTCATTGAGTATGCAATATAACTTACGTTTGGAACGGTGGTAATAACAGTCATGTTGAATTCTCGTTCCAATCGCTCTTGGATGATTTCCAAGTGCAGCATACCCAAGAATCCACATCGGAATCCAAAACCCAGTGCGGCCGAACTTTCTGGTTCAAATACAATAGAGGCATCGTTTAGTTGAAGTTTACCCATTGCTTCGCGCAATTCTTCATAATCCTCAGTATCTACTGGGTAGAGCCCCGCAAAAACCATGGGTTTAACATCTTCAAATCCTTGGATTGAATCTTGAGATGGATTTGCAAAATCGGTAATCGTATCTCCAACTTTTACTTCACGTGCATCTTTAATTCCAGAAATAATGTACCCTACATCACCGGCTTTAATCTCTTTTCTAGGATTTAAATCCAACTTTAATATACCAATTTCGTCTGCATGGTAATCTGCCCCGGAATACATGAATTTTACATGCTGGTTGGTCTTTAATACACCGTCCATTACACGGTAGTATGCAATGATTCCACGGAATGGGTTGAAAACGGAATCAAAAATCAACGCTTTCAACGGTTTGTCTGGATCCCCTTTTGGTGGAGGAATACGTTCGATGATAGCTCGTAAAATATCGTATACCCCCAATCCAGTTTTCCCAGATGCAGGAATTATACCTTCCCTATCACATCCTAATAAATCTACAATCTCGTCTTTGACTTCTTCAGGCATAGACCCCGGCAAATCTATTTTGTTTAACACGGGAATAATTTCCAAATCGTGTTCTAAAGCCATGAACAAGTTGCTAATAGTTTGAGCTTCAATTCCTTGGCTCGAATCAACGATGAGCAATGCCCCCTCACAAGCTGCGATACTTCTACTTACTTCGTAACTAAAGTCAACGTGGCCTGGTGTATCAATTAAGTTTAATACGTATTGTTGGCCATCCAATTCGTAATTCATTTGAATTGCATGACTTTTAATCGTAATACCACGTTCACGTTCTAAATCCATATCATCCAAAACCTGATTTTGAAGATCCCTGGCAGAAACAGTTTTGGTATATTCCAACAGACGATCAGCTAGTGTGCTTTTCCCGTGGTCGATGTGTGCGATAATACAGAAGTTACGAATGTGTTGCATTTCAGCTTTGAAAAGAAACGCAAATATAACCCGATATAGGTCAATGTAAGATGGAATTTATCGGATTCCGTTAAGGATTAAGCGTTGATTTTTTGGACGATGGCATAAACTGCCGGACAGATTTCAATGTTTTTTTCGGCTAAATGTAAAACCGTATGCATTTTTCGATGATTGGTGTGCGGGAATTCCCTACAAGCTTTGGGCCTGTCATCGTAAACGGAACAATAATTATCCTCACCTAAAAAAGGGCAAGGAGTTGATTTCATGGCGTATATTCCATCCGTATCCAAAAACAAATAGCGCTCAACAAATTCTCCTGGTTTAATTTTTAGGCGTTGCGCTAACCGCTCAATGTCTTTTTCGAAAACCATGGGGGATGTTGTCTTACAACAATTTGCACAGTCTAAGCAACTTATTTGTTCAAATGCTTCTTCGTGCAAGGCCTCAAAGGTTTCATCCAGATTTTTTGGAGGTCGTTGTTTTAACTTGCGCAATTTCTTTTTCATTCCGCCAGCGTGTTTGGCAGTTAGATTTCGTAATTCGCTACTTTTGGGAACTTGCATTTATATAAAACGGTTTATCTGCAACGCACAACTCAGAAATGAAATCTTCACTGGATTATTAAGCCAATTTGGGAGAAATCAATTATCGTATTTGTTCAATAACTTGAGAAAAACAGCGAAATCCTTTGGATAATCTGCAATAATTTTCAAAGGAGTTTGGTCCAGATCCAATAATTCTAATTCACGCGCATGCAATGCAAATCGTTGAATTAGAGGGGTGTCTTCACCGTGGAGCTTCTTTTTTATTTTCGATAAATACGGTATTTCGGATTTATATAAAATGTCGCCAGCAATACTTGCATTTTGAGATTGCAAGTGAACTCGGATTTGATGCAGTCTTCCCGTTTTTGGCTCGCATTCTAATAAGGTGAAATGCCGGAATATAGATAAAGTATTAAATCTAGTTTGAGCCGGTTTTCCGTGACTACGATCAATTCTAATTTTACCTACTTGCTCTGCAAATATGGGTAGATCTACCCAGAAGTCTTTAAAGTGTAATTGGTGATTTGCTATAGCGTGATAGGTCTTTTTCACTTTTCGGTGTTCAAACTGTTGAGCAAAATGTCTAAACGCTTCTAAGTGTTTGGCTATCAGTAAAATACCGCTTGTTTCTCTATCAATTCTATGGCATAATGTGGAGTCAGGCCATCGTTTCCTAGCCCACTCCATAACACTTTCAGCCGTATATTTTCCACGTTCAGGTAAGGATGGTACGTAGGGTGGTTTATTCACAGCTACCCAATTTTCAGTTTCAGCAATGATAGAAATGGGTTCCGTTTTTTTTCTTTTTTCAAACGACTGAGAATATTGGGCTGAATCTGAAGGATTGTTTGGATTGTTACTTGCCCTTTTTCCGTTGGATATGTCCGCTAAGTCTTGCGCCTTAGAATTGGCTAGTTTGGCTTTGGTTTCTTGTTCTTTCCTCCAATCATCTAGAGTGAATTCTTCTTCTTCCCAATTCTCATCGGATAAATCTTTGTCCCCAAATTCATCATAATCTTCGTCTTCCCAATCGTCTTCGCCAGCAGCTAACATTTCCGCTTTTCTAGCCTGTTCGGCCAAGGATTCACCAATAGTCTTACCGCCATGCTTTGCAATAAAATCGTCCAACGACATACCACTTGCGTTATCAATACTCCAAATTTCTTCCTCTTCATGGAGGTGATTATTGCGTTTTTTTGCCGACATAGAAATAATTTAATCGTTATTGGGTACAGTTTGCTATTGATTTATTGTCCTTCACGCATGGCCAGCCGTATTCGGGTTAGCACGTTTTTGGTGTCTTGGGGGAAATCTCCGTCCATCATCCAATTATAATAGGAAGGTTCATTTTTGAGTACGTCTTTTACAGGTTTTCCGCGATGTTTCCCGAAGTTAAAGACTACTACACCGGCGGGATCAACAATAAATCTACCAGCGAGATCCGCCAAGTTACTTTGACCAAATTGTTCGTGCAAAGCATCTAAATCTTTGGGAATATCTGGGTAGCGTTCCAATTGTGCTTTTATAATTTGCCAAGTTGCAACCGTATCTGCTTCTGCGGAATGTGCATTCTCTAAATCCATATCGCAGTAAAACTTCAATGCAGCTTTTAGATTTCTTGGTTCTTTTTGATGGAAAATGCGTTGAGCATCAACAAACTTTCGTTTTTGAATTTCAAATGCAACACCTACTCGGTAAAATTCTTCAACCAACATGGGGAAATCAAACTTATTGGAATTAAATCCTCCAAAATCGCTATCCTTAATGAACTCGTGAACTTCCGGTGCTAATTCTTTGAACGTTGGCTTGTCGGCTACATCGGCATCATAAATTCCATGCACAGCAGAAGCTTCGGCGGGGATTGGTCTTTCGGGATTAACACGATAGGTTCGAATTTCTTCACGACCGTCTGGATAAACTTTTAATAGGCATATTTCAATAATTCGATCGCGGGATACGCTAATACCGGTGGTTTCTAAATCGAAAATCACCAACGGCCTGCGAAGTTGTAGATTCATGCTTCAAAATTCGATGCTTCCGCTTCTACTTCCAAATTTAACGCTGCAATTAAACGTTTAATTTTCTGCGGTATCTTTGCGCCATGCGGTTTGATATTATTACAGCAGTTCCTGATTTGTTGCAAGGGTTAATTGGTTATAGTATTCCAAAGCGCGCGTGCGATAAAGGACTCGCAGAAATTCAAATTCATAATCTGCATGAGTTCGGCATTGGGAAATACAGACAAATTGATGATTATCCATTTGGTGGCGGAGCCGGTATGGTTTTAATGGCCGAACCACTCAGCAATGTAATTGAGCAACTTAAATCGGAGCGTGAATATCAGCATATTATTTATATGACCCCCGATGGAAAGACCTTAGATCAAAGTCTTTCGAATCGCTTAAGTATCGGAGGAAATTTAATCATTATATGTGGTCATTATAAAGGTATTGATCAACGAATTCGCGATTTATACGTGGATTTAGAGATTTCTTTGGGCGATTTTGTTCTAAGTGGAGGGGAGATTGCTGCAGCGGCATTGGTAGACTCCATTGTTCGCTTACTCCCGGGAGTTTTAGGCGATGAAGAAAGTGCTTTGAGCGATTCGTTTCAAGATGGATTGCTTGCGCCTCCTTTATACACTAGACCTGCCGAATTTAAAGGTCTTAAGGTTCCTGAGGTACTTACCTCAGGCGACCATCCCAAAGTAGCCATCTGGCGTCACGAGCAATCTCTGGAACGAACCCAAAAACTAAGACCCGATTTACTTGAGGGGGAATAATTTTTTTAAAGGATGATACCTGAGAATGAGCATTTCTCGATTTTGATAAAATCGCAGTAAAAAGATTCTAACAGTCTAGGTTTATTGATTTATCCCCAACAAGCCCTCCGGTAATTCCATGGAGATTCTTTGTTGGGATTCGTCAATGCTTGTAATCCATTCTTCAACCAATGGAATTAAAAAACTCTCTTTTTCGTTCTGTACGGTGAGAATAAAGCCTTGAGGTAATTCTTGGATTTCTTCGATGGTTCCAATATCGCCAGCCGATTTATCCCAAACAGACCACCCCATCAATCCCAACAACGAAGCGTCTTCTTGTAGAGCTTTTTTGGAAGTTTTTGATTTTAATTCGTGGGCCGAAACGGCAATTTCGCATCCGATGATTGATTTTGCCGATTGCTCGCTATCTATAAATTGAAGCGATAAGATATCCCCTAATTTGGAAATGTCTTGAATGAGAAAGGGAACCCCTTTTCCGTTGATTACAACAAACAGGTAGTTCCCTTTTTTTATTTGAGCTTTGGAAAAGCCCGGTAAATAGTGAATCTGAATATTCCCTTGAAATCCATGTTTGCCGCTGATGTATCCAACAACCTTTAATGGTGGTGGCAACAATTGCGATTGCATGGTTTTGGGTTATTCTGCGCTTTCAGCAGGTGCATCTTCAGAAGTTGCAGCCTCTTCGCTACCTTCGGTAGTTTCTTCGGTTGCACTTTCTTCGCTAGCCTCAGCGGCATCTGCTTCGGCAGCAGCTGCTAATTCGCTGGTTTTTGCTAAAATTTTTGCAGCGATGTCCTCTTTCTTTTTAACCTCTGCTTTCAAAGCATCTGATTTTGCCTTGCTCGCCGCATCAGCCAAAGAAGATTTTTTGCTTTCAACTTTGTTGGTTTTTTCTTCCATGAAAGCAGCAAACTTCTTGTCGGCTTCCTCTTGAGTAATGCTACCCTTGATTACGCCCACTTGAAGGTGCTTTTTGTACTTTGCGCCTTTGTAAGCCAATATCGCCGCAGCGGTATCGGTTGGTTGAGCACCATTTAATAACCACTTAACCGCTAGGTCAAGGTTTAAATCGATGGTTGCTGGATTGGTGATCGGGTTGTAAGTACCGAGTTTCTCGATAAATCGGCCATCCCTCGGAGCACGCGAATCCGCCACCACAATGTGAAAGAAGGCTCTCTTCTTTCTGCCGTGTCTTTGCAATCTAATTTTTGTTGCCATTATTAATTAATTTTAATCCCCGTTTCTCCTAACGGGGGCGCAAATATAATAAATATCAATAAATTATTTGTTTAAAATCGGAAAAAATGGTTAATTGCTCAAAACAACAATAACACCATGATAGTAAATCGGTTGAAATTAATGCTGTATCTAATAGTTAGTCTGTTTTCCAATGCATTACTTGCACAAAACACACGCTATATAGATGCTGTTTTTTCGGATGTGGATATCAGTACAGTAAACTATTCCGATGTTTTTTCGGATGCAGCCCATAAAATGGATGTGTACCAACCCAAGAATGATACCGCAACAAGTAGACCATTAATACTTTATATTCACGGAGGGGCTTTTTACGCCGGTGATAAATCAACCCAGGATTGCATCGATTTTTGTACCCATTTTGCGAAGAAAGGATACGTTGCTGTTTCCGTAAATTACCGTCTGGCAAATGCCTTGTTGTTCCTCCTAAATCAGGATGTTCAGTTGGAAGCCGTGCTAAAATCCATGGCCGATGTGAAATCAGCAATTCGATTCTTTGGCAAGGATGCGAAAACCTCCAACACCTATAAAATTGATACAAATTCAGTCTTTATTGGTGGTTATTCGGCGGGAGCTGTTTCAGCGTTGCATACGGCATGGGTTGATTCGGAATCGGAAATCGATAGCAAATTGCTTCAAATTCTAAAGAATAGCATTAAAACCTTGGACGGAGATGCAGGGAACCCCGGGTATGCTTGCAATATCAAGGCAATCTATAGTATGGCGGGAGCTTTGTATAAAACCTCGTATGCTAGTGAAAATGATCAACCGGTTTGGTTGGGCCACGCAACCAATGACGGAACAGTGAGTTATAACTGTGCACCCGCGCTCAATAATCCCATGGTTTTAACCCTGTGTGGTACGGGCAAAATATTTCCTCGTTTGGATTCAGTTGGGATAAATTATGATACCATGATTTTAAATAAGGGCGATCATGCCTGGCCGGGTCTAGGGAATAAAGGTCAGGATTTTTTGAATGCAGTAGAAGAAATTGCTGAATTTTTCTATCCGATGCTTCCAAGTAAAACTCCAAATTCCGCGAAAAGGTTTACCAAACAAAATACAGTTAAATTGTACCCGAATCCAAGTTGTGAGGAGACAGTGAATTTGACTGTACGCGAAGGTAAAATTGCCAAGGTTTATTTGGTAGATGATTTAGGTCGATTAATCCTACCCAAGGTGATAATCAACTCGGATACAGAAACGTTAATACCTGTCACGGATTTAACTGCAGGTTTGTACAAAGTGGTGGTAGCGTTGGCCGATGGCCAACAATTAATGCAAAATTTGCAAAAACTGTAATCAATCGATCCAAGATTATAAAATACGCATTTTAGCGAATTTTAGTACCAAGGTTTTTTCGCCTACTTGCTCAAAGTTAACTGTTGCTTTTCCAGAAATTGCATCACCTTCCATAGCCGAAACCAGGCCTATTCCAAATCGTTGGTGTTGAACTCGATCCCCTACTTTTAGTCCTGTTAAATCGCCCTCAACAAAGTTTGGATCTGCCGGTGGAACCGAAGCCATTAACGGTTTTTTAGGGGGGATTAAACTGCTCGCTTTTGTAGGTTGATCTCCCGTTTTACCGGGTGTTTTTGCACTTCCAGGTCGTTGAAATCCTCCGCTGCTTCGTTGTAAGT
>JBJOFM010000320.1:0-3157 GCA_046048755.1 Bacteroidota bacterium
CCATATGATCGGCTCCATCTTCCAGTCCCAATAAGGTCATTGCAGAAGCAAAATGAATCCGTCGCTGATCCTTTGTTCTATCAAATCGTTTGGATAAAAATGTATGATGCTTGCCTGAAAATTTTTGCAATCGTGCTTCTGAAACTTTTATTCCACAAGCATTGGCTAATTCGTGCAACACCATTTCCCAAGCACCTGTATTCTTTTCGTCTCTTGAACTCGGAAATTTGGCAATCCATAAATGACCATGATCATCTACCACACTGGCTTTGGGTCTTGCACCGCCCAAGGAGGACCCTGGATCAATCAATACATTCAACCAGTGAGTATATTCTGGGTCATTGATGGCATCCTCACGTTCCAATTGCAAACTTGCATGCTCCAATTCACGCAGTGATGCCCATGGAGGTGCTGCCATTTTCTTCTGGTCATTCAAAAATGACCCCTCTTCATTCAATTTAAATCGAACCCCGCCCAAACGATGTCCATCGAACACACCCAATAAAAAATCACTTTCAAAAAGATTTCTTTCTAACCTACCTACTTCCTTTGCTTGCCATGCTTCTCTTCTTCGCATCAATAGCCTACCCCATCGATCAGGGGATGAATCAAGGAATATTCCAAAATTGTTTTTCTCGTCTGGCAAATATTGTTTCCCTTTGTAAAATCCCAGATGTGGATCCAAAGCTAAAATTGGATTTTGATTGTTTATCCAAGTTTCAGCGTATTCAAATGAAAATACTTCTTTACCCCGCACCCGCTGCGAAGTTAAACAGCCCATTAATTGAGTTTTTTCGAGGAACTCCCAATCGGCATATACCCATATTTGCACTTCGCTGTACTTCACGACTGTTTCATTTGCTTGGGTGCCCGTTTATGAGTTAGAATTCCAGCATCTTGTAATTTTCTTCCTAATGGATCTGCCGCAGCAACTAGGGTTAAATCTTTTTCCAACCCCAAAACAAAAAGAACTTGCAAATAGCTTCCAATGGCCACAGTAGGACTGCCTTGTTCGATGTTGTAAATGGTTTTCCTACCCAGTCCTGTGCGCTCGGCAATTTGCTCTGCACTCAGTTTTCGGCGCAAGCGAGCCAATTGTAAATGTTCGCCTAGATCTTTTAAAATCTTCAAATTCTTAGGTAATATCGCAGGTGCCGATTTCATATAACTTGTATTATAAAGTACAAATATAGTCAATAAAATCCGTTTAATGACAAGTTATCCAATTTTCAGTTTAGCCACAGCGGCCGGTAACACAGGCAGGCCGTGGTGTTGTACCATCAGTCCTAGCGGACAGCGCGCATTAGTTTCAGGAATTAACTTGAAGTACTTGGCTCCAGAGGTCTAACACGTGGAGGGCTTCGAAGACGTTGTCTACGCGGGTTACGGAAACGATGAGGGCTTTATCGGTTTGCTTTACCGAAAATCGATCCGGCGTATTGGCCACAAATCCCATGATATTCACGAATGCCTCGCTCTGGTACACCGCCGCGTTGGGATCCCCGGGGAAATAACAGCGCATCCCTCCGTTAGCCAACGTAATCTTCTCCATTCCCAAACGCTTTCCAGCCCATTTCAATCGAACCGTATCCAACAACGAAATCACCGAATCCGGCAGTTTCCCAAATCGGTCCTTCAAATTATCGGCAAATTCTTTTAATCCCATCTCCGTTTCCACACCGCTTAACTCGCTGTACAACGCCAAGCGCTCCGCCGTTTGTGGCACGTAATCCGATGGAATAATCATTTCGTACTGGGTATCGATCTGACATTCCCGCGATGCGATGTTCTCCTCCTCCGGGAATAGGTCGTGAAATTCGTCGTTCTTCAACTCCCGCACCGCTTCGTCCAAAATCTTGTGGTACATGTCAAATCCCATCTCGGAAATGAATCCACTCTGCTCCGCACCCAACAAATTTCCCGCGCCCCGAATATCCAAATCGCGCATCGCCACCTGAAAACCACTGCCCAATTCGCTGTATTCCTCCAAAGTACGCAATCGCTTCCGAGAGTCTTCGTTTAGAACTGACAAAGGAGGCGACAGCAAATAACAAAAGGCTTTGGTATTGCTTCTACCTACCCTACCCCGCATTTGATGCAGGTCGCTCAACCCAAACATGTGGGCATTGTTGATGATGATGGTGTTGGCATTGGGAATGTCCAATCCGCTTTCGATGATGGTAGTAGCTACCAATACATCGTATTCTCCCTCAATAAATTGCACCATCACATCTTCCAGTTCGTGCCCTTCCAATTGACCGTGGGCCACACACACTTTCACCCCCGGGGCTGCAACTTCCAACATTCCAGCAACCTCGTAAATATCCTTTACCCGCGAATGAATGAAAAAAACCTGCCCGCCTCTACCAACTTCGTAGTTAATGGCCTCGGCAATCAATTCCTTATTAAAGGTATGCAATTCCGTGTGCACTGGCTGTCGGTTAGGAGGCGGAGTATTGATAATGCTCAAATCCCGAGCCCCCATCAAACTAAAATGCAAGGTCCTTGGTATGGGCGTCGCCGTGAGGGTTAAGGAATCCACGTTCACCTTAAATTCTTTGAGTTTCTCCTTCGCACTCACCCCAAACTTCTGCTCTTCGTCGATAATCATCAAACCCAAATCTTTGAATTTCATATCCTTGGCCAAAATTCGATGGGTTCCGATGATGATATCCACTTTTCCTTCTTTCAATTTATCCAAGGTGGCTTTTTGTTCCTTGGCCGATTTAAATCGATTGATATAGTCCACCGTTACCGGAAATCCGGCAAATCGCTTGCTAAAAGTACGGTAATGTTGCTGAGCCAAAATGGTGGTAGGCACCAGGACGGCTACCTGTTTTCCATCTACCGCCGCTTTGAATGCTGCACGCATCGCCACTTCGGTCTTTCCAAATCCTACATCGCCGCACACCAATCGATCCATGGGTTGAATCTGTTCCATGTCCCGCTTGATATCCTCGGTGGCCTTGGCTTGATCCGGGGTGTCTTCGTAGAAAAACGACGCTTCCAACTCCATTTGCAAATAATGGTCCGGCGAAAAGGCAAACCCCTTCTGGGCTTTCCGTTTAGCGTATAACTCAATGAGTTCTCGGGCGATATCTTTTACCTTTTTCTTGGTAGAAAGTTTCTGCTTTTCCCAAGCCCCGGAACCCAAGTT
>JBJOFM010000321.1:0-8920 GCA_046048755.1 Bacteroidota bacterium
GGGTAATATTCCATTAACAAAACAAGCGGAGAAAGCACTAAAAATCACCTACTTAGAAGCGAAAATTTTCAAGACAGAATTGATAGGAACAGAACACCTGCTGCTGTCAATTTTGCGCGATGAAGATAATATTGCTTCGCGAGTATTGAATCAATATGGTGTGAATTACGATGTGTTAAAAGGTGCATTGGAAGATGGAATTGAGCCAATTCGAGACGAAGCATCAAGCGATGATGGCGACACACCCGAAGAATTTTACAAGGAAGAACTGAAAACAGGAGATGCTAAGAAAAAAGGAAAAAGTAAAACTCCGGTTTTAGATAATTTCGGTAGAGACTTAACCAAAGCAGCGGAAGAAGGCAAATTGGACCCTATTGTAGGTCGTGAAAAAGAAATAGAACGCGTTAGCCAAATTCTTAGCAGACGTAAAAAGAATAACCCTGTTCTAATCGGCGAACCTGGAGTTGGTAAAACAGCCATCGCAGAAGGTTTGGCGTTGAGAATCGTTCAACGAAAAGTGAGTCGTGTTTTATTTAACAAACGAGTAGTGAGTTTGGATATCGCCTCCATGGTTGCAGGTACCAAATACCGGGGACAGTTTGAGGAACGTATGAAAGCGCTAATGATGGAATTGGAAAAGGCCGATGACGTCATTTTGTTTATCGATGAGATTCACACCATCGTAGGTGCAGGAGGAGCATCGGGTTCTTTGGACGCTTCCAACATGTTTAAGCCTGCTTTAGCCAGAGGTGAAATTCAATGCATTGGTGCAACTACCTTGGATGAGTATAGGCAGTATATTGAAAAGGATGGTGCCTTGGAACGAAGATTTCAAATGGTTTTAATTGAGCCCGCTTCCCCCGAAGAAACCGTTGAGATTTTACACAATATCAAAGACAGATACGAAGATCACCACGGTGTTCAGTATACAGATGACGCCATTAAATCGTGTGTTGATCTCAGTGTTCGATACATGAGCGATAGACATTTGCCCGATAAAGCCATTGATATCCTAGACGAAGCGGGTGCACGCGTACATATTTCGAATATCCATGTTCCTTCCGATATCGTTCAACTGGAAAATGAATTGGAAGTGTTGAAGCAAGAAAAATACAGAGTTGTTAAAAGTCAGAATTTTGAAGAAGCAGCGAAGCTAAGAGATAAGGAAAAACGGGTTTCTGAGGATTTAGAAACGGCAAAAGCACGCTGGGAATCCCAATCGGCAAACGAGAGATTTTTAGTAACCGATGAGGATATTGCCGCGGTAATTTCAATGATTACTGGTATTCCATTAAAACGAATGGGAGAGGATGAGTCCAAACGACTGCTGAAAATGTCCGAAATCTTGAGAAATAGAGTTATTGGACAAGATAAAGCCATCGAAAAACTAACTAAGACCATTCAACGAACCCGTGCTGGATTTAAAGATCCAAATCGACCCATTGGCTCCTTTATTTTCTTAGGACCTACCGGTGTTGGTAAAACAGAATTAGCCAAATCCCTCAGTGAATTTTTGTTTGATGCAGACGATGCCATGATTCGCATCGATATGAGTGAATTTATGGAAAAATTTGCCGTGAGTAGATTGGTTGGGGCGCCTCCAGGATATGTGGGTTATGAAGAAGGCGGAATGCTAACGGAAAAAGTTCGCAGAAAACCATACAGTGTGATTTTGTTTGATGAGGTAGAGAAAGCTCACCCGGATGTTTTTAACTTGTTGTTACAGGTTTTGGATGAAGGTCAAATGACCGATTCTTTGGGTCGAAAAATTGATTTCCGTAATACGGTAATTATCATGACATCCAATATAGGTTCAAGACAATTAAAAGATTTTGGAACCGGGGTTGGTTTTGGAACGTTGAATAAAGAAGCGAGCCGGGAGAAAGATGCAAAACAGGTAATTGAAACCCAGCTGCGTAAATTTTTCTCGCCAGAATTCTTAAACCGAATTGATGATGTAATCGTGTTTAATTCTTTGGCCAAGGAAGAAATTATTCAGATTTTGGATATCCGAATGAAGAAAGTTTTGAAGCGTATTGCTGAAATTGGTTACCATGTAGAGTTAACAGATACAGCGAAATCGTTTTTGGCAGAAAAAGGATTCGATCCTGATTTCGGAGCCAGGCCGTTGCAGCGTGCTTTACAGAAATACATGGAAGAGCCATTGGCAGAACAAGTGTTGCAAGGTAATTTGAAGGAAGGCTCGTATTTAAAGGTGGATCACGCTGAAGGGGCCGATGAATTGTTAATTACCGTTGCCTCTAAACAACTGGATGCACCGGAAACGGAAGTTTTAGCAATTGGAGAGTCTGGTGAAATGAAATCCTTGGGTTCGGGCGAATCAGAACCTGCTAAACCGAAGCGAGGTAGAGGTTCAAAAAAGGACAGCGAAGAAAAGTAATAGTAAAAAGAGTTGAGGGGATAGTAGGGCATCTCTAATTAGAAGAACGCTATCCCAGCGAAAACCGAAAAATAATATATAGGTTCTTAGAAAAATCTACGGATTTCTAGGAACCTATTTTTGTAATAGGGTTGATTAACAGAGTCTATCCGAATTCCGCTGCTGGTGGCCGAATGGATGAAATAGATATTTGAATCAGTAACTTCTGTGATGATACCAACGTGTCCGCTGATTCTACGCGAGGCATTACTTCCAGTAAAACATATAACATCACCGGGTTTTGCGTCTAATTTAGAAACTTGTAAACCGGCTCCGTGGAACCCACTTGAACTTGCAGGTGTTTTTATTCCTAATACATTGGAATAGCAATAGCCTACAAATCCACTACAATCAAACCCTTGAGGCGTTTTCCCTCCCCCACGATATCGAGTACCCATGTGGGTGTAGGCTTCTTGTAGTAATGCGTTTATTTCAGGCAATCCGATGGATTCGGATACGATAACATCGGCTTCAACCGATTTGCTGGAAATCTGCGCATGTAAGGCAGAATTCGCGCCTCCAAGAATCAAACAAGCTACAATAATCAACTTTCTCATGCTCATTTAATTAAGTAGTTTAATCATTGTTTTATATCGTTCGGCGTAGGTGTTACCGGATTTCTTACCCTTGGATTCCCATCGTTGTTTCATGTTTTGAATACGATTTCCGGGGTTGGGGTGGGTACTTAAGAATTCGGGAATGTTGCCTTTCTGTTCTTTTTCCATTTTTTCGAAAAATCCGGCAGCACCCGTTGGGTTATAACTCGTAGCATACAACCAGTCTACCGAACAATTGTCGGCTTCAGTTTCTGCATCCCGCCCATAGCTTAATTGTGCTAAATTGGTAGCTATTCGCAATAATTGGGCTTTGTCTGTCCCAAAAATTAATTCCAGCAATAAATTCACTCCAAATTCTCGGGTTAAAGCATCGGTGGAATGTCTTTTTTCAGCATGCGCCATTTCATGTCCCATTACTCCCGCCAATTGATCTTCGCTTTCTAAATATTTCATTAGACCGGTGTAGACATAAATAAATCCCCCGGGTGTACAGAATGCGTTTTGGATGGTATCGTTCTTTATTAATCGAACTCTCCAAACAAAATCTTTCTTATGCTCTAACAGGTTGGTGGCTAAAATGCTGTCGCGTATTCCGTAAACGTATTGATAAATTTTAGTATTCTGAGCGGAATCAATGATTACCATGGCGGGGTCGTTTTCAATACTACCCGCAACCTGTTGGCCCAGTGCAACGTCATTCTCAACGGGGAAGATATTTACTTTCCCAATCCAAGAAGAACAAGCGGAAATCCACAAGGTGGCAGAACCGATAAAAATCCAAATAAATACGTTGCGTTTTGCGGCTTTCGACATCATAACTCGCACGCATTTAAGCAAGAAATGTGCCAAACCCAGTAAAATTGATGGATATTAGAATGGATAATCTAGGCCAATAACAATATTGGTTTCATCGATTAGGTATTTCCCAAATCCGGTTTCCAATCCTTTGGCCAATACCCATCGATTTTCGATGGCTTTTGAAGGGTCACGCAGGGGCCAACCCCAATCCAATCGGAACATAAAAAATTCCAAATCAAATCGCATCCCAATGCCTGTATTTACCGCTACTTCGCCTAGAAATTTCTTTCGATTAATCACCCCATAACCGGCGGTAGATCCCCCAGCATCGGAAAAATTCCAGATATTTCCGGCATCCAGAAACAGTGCACTTTCGATGAAATTTTTAATTAATGTAAATCGATATTCCACATTCGCCTCATAAATTATTTCTCCACTTCGGTCAATAATAGTACCCACAGAACTAGGGGTATTCCCGGGCCCTAAACCTCTAGGTCTCCACCCCCTTAAGGAGTTGGACCCACCAATAAAATACCGTTTATCATAAGGAATAACTTGGCTGTTGCCGTAGGGAATCGCTAAGCCCATTTTTGCGCGAACAGCAATACTATTTAACTCATCCAAGGTAATTCTATACCGAAATTCAGTTTCAACCTTTGAGTATTGGAAATAGTTAACACCAAGGAATTGGTAATTAGAATCGGGATTGTAATTGGGTTCAAATAGATAGCGGTACAGCCGATGTAAGTTACCGGATGCTTCAAAACCCATTCGAATGAAATAGTAATTGGCGCCCGGTTTGTTACGATCGTTTGCTAGAATAATACCTACTTTGGAAGCGGAAATCAATTGATTTGTAAATACACGTTTTACAAAGTCCTGGTCTAACTGCGGCAGTTTTGGTAAGAAATCACTGCTTAAAACATTTCGGTTATAACTGACCTCCAATGGCGTGTAGTACCAGCTTAATTTGGGTCGGATGAATTGAAACGATATACTGGCAGGAAGGCTACTTCTCAGGAAGTTAGGGTTGTTTTCAAATTGATAACTAAGGGAAAATACAGTATTTTTTCGTTCAAAGACTTTTCGAGAATCAAGTTCGTTTAGCAGTCGGAAATTAGGCAATGATAGTTGGGCGTTGAAACCTTGCTGTATGCCTTGGGCAAAGTTTAAATCTCCGATATTTCCCCGCTTAAAAATCGCTTCCCAAGAAGTAATGCTCGAAATCCGCAAATTTTCTGCATTTCCAAAAACATTTCGGTTGGTAAAGCTAAGAATACCCGCCAAGCCAAAACTCTGTTGGGATTGAGTTTGGAAGTTGGTTCCAGAACTACCTTGGGGGGAGTACAATACCTGAGGCTCGGCATTCCAGAACATTCGTGGATAGGCTTTCGCTGTGAGAAAGGTGGAAATTGTTTGTGTTGCACTATCAATTTCTTGGCGAATATCAACAAAGGAAAAAATACCTAATTCCACCAGAGCTTGGTAGGTTTGATTGGTTTTGATTTGCGAATACAGACTCCCGGAGTCTATTTGTAGCAATGGCGTTATGGTAGAAAGATTGATGGTATAATGGTTGAGTTTTAAAACTTTTCCTGGCAACAATACCACCCCTGGATTATTTAATTCTTGATATTTAGGACTGCATTGAATCTCCAAATACAATCTGCCAAATTTAAATGGCTTGAGTTGTTTGGATTTGGCGTTGTTGGGTGGACTTACAATTAAATAAACACTACCTTCTTTTTGCGAATAAGCGGTATCGATTTCATACCGGAAGCAGGAGGGGTTTGCCTCGAAATAACCTCGATCTCTTAATTCGCTGGTCAATAGCGTTTTCGCATCGTTTAGGTCGTTTAAATTTAAGGGCCAGTATTGTCTGTAAATGGGTTTTTTAGCGATGATGGAATCCACTACCTGACGTACGGTTGAATCTACCGACTCCGTAACAAACGATTTTAATTTGTAGGGGCGTTCTGGGTAAATGTGGTATGCTACTTTTGCTTTACGTTTACTTTTAAACACCATCTGGGAAACGCGAGCGTCGAAATATCCCTCATTAAAAAGGTAATCTCGAATGTTGTCCGATGACAGTTTTGTAAGGGCTTCCGATACTAAAACTGGGGGTTCTCCCCATTGATTTCTTAGTTTAGATCGCCAAGCAACGGAATCATTTTTCTCGGGATGTTTGTAACTGCTTCCTAAAGCATAACTCCATAAAAATACCGGTAGACGGTTGAATAATACTCGTTTATTAGGCCGATGTAAGATTTGGGCTTTTAAATCACCCTCTTTTAATGATTTATTATCGTGAATTATAACGAGGTTTTTTCTTAGCAAGTACTGACCGTCTGGAATTGTTTTCTTTACCCCACAGCCAAACAATACAATCGAAATCGAAAAAAGCAGTCCAATTGCACTACTCCAAGGAAAATGAAGATATTTGTGTTTTTTATATGCCAAGTCAATCTCAGTTGAAACACCTGAGCTCGCTCAAGTTATCCAAGTTCAGACAAAAATATGCGCAATTTTTGGTGGAAGGGCGAAAAGCAGTGGAGGAAGTATTCCACAGTCGGTGGAAGGTGTTGGGGATTTGGTGCACCCAGGAGTTTGTAGAAAAGCATAATCCGGTCTATTCCTATGAGATTATGACGGCATCGGACAATAAGAAAATTTCTTCGATGGAGACCCCGCCAGGAGTATTTGCCTGGGTTGAGATGTTGCCCGTGGATGACATAATAAAGCAGCAACAGATTCTGGAGAAAGGTGAAGGGAGTCCAAAATTTACCTTGGTTTTGGATGGAATCAGTGATCCCGGTAATTTGGGGACGTTAATACGGCTGGCCGATTGGTACGGATTAAGCGAAATTATTGCTAGTACTGACACGGTAGATTGTTACAATGCTAAGGTTTTGTCAGCTACTATGGGGTCTTTTTTACGTGTTGGTATTCGATATGTGAGTATTCTTGATTGGATGAAGACGTATCCAGGAGTGGTTTTTGGTGCGGATTTAATTGGGGAATCGGTGTATAATTGTGAGGTCCCAAATCAGGCTGCTCTCATCATTGGCAGTGAATCTCATGGATTGCGATCCGATGTGAAAGCGGCACTCCAACAATTTATTACCATACCCAAAATAGGTGAAGCAGAAAGTTTAAATGCAGGTATCGCTGCGGCAATAGCCATGGATAATATGTTGCGAAAAATGCAAATACTTCCATCGAAATAATGATGGCATAGCGATGGTTGTATCGTAAATTTGTGTTTTTGGCAGTTTAACGGAAATGAGTTCTAGCGTACACCATAGTTTGCAACAATATATACGTGCATACCACAAGCAACAGTGGATGCAGGGATTGTTACGATGGTTGATCGTGGTTTCCTTTATTTCTGGTTCTGTATTTTATTTAGAATACATGCTTTGGTTAAGCAGTATCGCCAAAACGATGGTATTTACAGTTTTAATTTCTGCATTTGCTTTTTGGTGCTATGCTTGGATACTTAAGCCCCTGTCACATTATTATGGTGGGAGAGGTCAACTAACAGAGGAGGAGGCTGCCAAGAAAATCGGGCAAGAAATTCCTACTGTCGGGGATAAATTGCTGAATTATTTACAGTTAAATGCTGAATCACAATTGTCGATTTCAACCTCCATCAACATAGGTCTGATCCAAGCATCCATCGAGCAGAAGACCTTGGAGTTATCCAGAGTTCCTATTGTTGAATCATTGCCTTGGAGCGAATACCGAAAGTTTACCCAAAAGGCCATCGTTGTATTAGTTTTTATTGGTGTAATCTACATCTCTCAAGCATCGAAATTGGGTGAAGGTATTCAGCGAATGGCGCATTTTACTAAAACCTTTGTTCCTCAAGCGCCATTTAAAATTAATTTTTCAAATTCATGGGTGATTGTGGAGGGTTCTTCATTGAAGTTGCAAGTAGATGTTGTAGGCAAATCGTTGCCGGAATCTATTGAATTTGCTGGAGAAGGACAAAGTAAGAAATTTAAAAAGTTGGGTCCGTCTCGTTTTATCTTTCAACAGGATGATGTGCGGGAGTCTGTAAAATTCCGGGTGAAAGCGGCGGGATTTGAATTTGGCCCATACGAAGTGCGCGTCATTAAACGACCCCAATGGGAGGCGATAGAACTGTTTGCCGATTATCCCGATTACACGGGTGCAGTGGATGGACCATTGGCTGTTTCGAGTAGCATATCGGTGCCGGAGGGGACTGTGTTGAATTGGAAATTAAAAACAAAGTATGCCGATAAATTGTGGTTAACGAAAGGGATGGGAAATTCATGGTTGTTACCGGTAGAGATTGGGAATAACTATAGATTATTTGTAATGTCGCCGGTGAATCTACGGTTTTTACTTCAAGGAAAACTGGGTGCAGCTTCGGATACGATTGCTAGTTCCATCGCCATTATTTCGGATCTTTATCCCAATTTGGAGGTTCAATCTACGGCGGATTCCTTGAAAATTGGAACGTGGTATTTGTCTGGTTTGGCGAGCGATGATTACGGAATTTCCTCCATTAAATTTCATTTTCGTGCTGTGGGAAATGGGTTATCGATCAAGGATACCCTGTGGCAGCATAAAACACTGTTTGATGGACAAAAACAGCAAGTGGGAATTGCCTTTGGTTTGGATAGCAGGCAATTAGTTCCTACCAATGCAGCGGCTATTGAATATTATTTTTCTGCTGTAGATAATGACAAAGTGAATGGAGGGAAAACTGCAAAAACGGAAATTAGAACGTTAAAATTACTGGATGAAATTTCGTTGGTACGATCATTAGAAAAACAAGAAGCGGGCATAGGGAAAGGAATGAGTTCGGGAGTAAAGGAATTAAAAGAAATGCAGCGTGAGGCGGGTAAGTTGCAAGAATCCATGCGAAACGACCGAAGTTTAGATTGGAATCAGGAAAATAAAGTTGAAAAGTTTATTCAAGAGCAACAAAAGATGCTCAATACGTTAAAGCAATTGCAACAAAAGCAGGAGAAAATAAACGAACAAAAGAAGAGTTTGAATCCGGTAAAGCCCGAGTTGCAGCAGAAAAAGGATGAAATAAATAAGCAGTTAAAGCAATTGTCGAATCCAGAAATGCAAAAGTTATTGGAAG
>JBJOFM010000322.1:0-3881 GCA_046048755.1 Bacteroidota bacterium
AATGGATAGCGTTCAAGATATACTGAAACTGACCATTGAATTCAATACAAAAACGATTGATTCATTGAAAAATATAATTCGAAAAAAAACAGAGGGTAAGCAAACACCCACTAAAAAGAAAGTAGAACTAAATTTAACAACCACATTAATTGGAGATATTCAGTGGGCTTCTTCAACACTTGGTGCATCAACAAAGATGAATTTGGAGGGTGAATCTTCCATTGATGCCTGGTTGAATGATCATGGTTTTGTTCGTTGCGAAGACCAAGTGGCCTGGAATGAAAATATTGATAATCCTTCCTATCTCGTTCGGCCAGGGTTGGTTGGCAAACTTGGATACTATTTTAATAGAGAAGCCATTCAAAAAATGACCAGTTTATTGGAGAGTCAAGGACAATGGCGTATTGCATCCAACACCGACTTTAATGCACTTTTTAAACATGCTTCTTTACTTAAATTGGGGACATATTCTCCATTTCAATTACTTGTTGGAAATCCGGCCATAAAAGAAATGAAGGCGCTTTGTACATGGAAGAATCAATCAGTGTACGACATCTATGGATTGCAAATAACACCGTATTCCTACTACTCCGGATTTGACAAATTATTGATAAATGATAACTATGTCGAATATTTTTCTCATTTTTCTGAAGCAAATGAAGTGTATGTTACGCACATTTCACCAGAAGACAAAATTGAACCGTTAGCCTATGGTTATGGACCTGAAGCTACTAAATATGGTTTTTTTATTCGTTTAATTAAAATTTAAAATTATGCAAGGTTTTCAAAAATGTAATAACGGTCATTTTTTCAAAGAAGGTATGGCCAAATGTCCTTACTGTCCTTCAGGGGATGCCGGCTCAAGTGCTCCCGTGGATTTAAACAAAACGCAAATTACAAGTAATTTTGATGAGCCTTCACCATCATTCGATGGCGGAGATAAAACCGAAGTAGTTAATCCAAATGGTCCATCGCATGCCGCTGCAGCACCAACGGATCGCACGGAGCGTATGTCGGCTCCTTCGCCTTCGCAAGCTAAAAAGAATAGTAATCTAGACCGTACATTTATTCAAGGAGTTGAAGAGGTGGTAAGTATGGGCGAAGATGGGGCAGAGGTGAACCATCGTCCTGTAGGTTCCCCTCGTGCTTCTAGAAGAATGGTTGGTTGGTTGATTTCTTACAGCTTAGATCCTATGGGAATAGATTACAGGATTTATGAAGGGAATAATACATTAGGTAGAGAGAATAGCAACTCAATTATTATTAAACAAGACACTGTTATTTCTGCGAAACATATCAACATCTTGTACCGAAAAGAACGGTATTGGATTCGTGATGAAATGTCAGCGAATGGAACCCTCTTGAATGGAGAAGATCTAGATTTGGATAAAGTGTATGAACTTCATGATGGGGATATGATTAAAATCGGTAATACCACCTTTAAATTTAAATCCAGTTTATAATGAAAAAGTTCCTTTTATGGAGCTTCATTCTATGCAGTTCCTTCGGTTGGAGTCAACAAAGTACCATTAAGTTTAAAAACGTAAAAGGTGACGATTTTCCGACTATTTCAGGTGACATTTGGTTTCGTAATCCAAATGAAATAAATACATCATCGATAACTATTTCGGAGAATGGTAAGGTAAGTAACCTGGTGCTCAATGGACAACGTCCTGGCGATTCCGTTGCAAAACAAAAAGCAGTTATTTTCTTAATGATGAATCCTGGGCCATCTAAAATGGCTCAGTTTAATTGGTATCGTAATGTTATTTCTGCTACCTTAAGCTCGGATTATATTCAGGCAGGCGACAAAGTTCAGATCATGTCGTTTAACCAGCAGTTGCAGGGGCAGTTACTTTTTCCGTCCAGCTTTACCTTTACTGATCAACCCGATGTGTTAAAGAGGCAATTAACAGATATGCTTCCGGTTCCATATCGCTCTACTTGCAGTGGAACTAGAACATTGATTTGGAGTGCCATTGATCAAGTCTTGGATTTAGTTGAAAAGGAAAATCTTAATATTCCCGTGAATATTATTGTAATTTCCGATGATAATTCATGCATCACACAACAAGCGAATCAAACGCCGGTAGAGAAAGCTAAGAAGCTCGGTGTTGCTGTTTATTCCGTGGCTCGTAACGACAACAATAAATTCAATTCGATTGAGAAAATCTGTACAGAATCATTTGGGATTTATTACATGTCTCCGGGGAATGACTTGACGCAAGCACAAGTTAAAGTGCGTGAATTCATGCTTGCTATTAAACAACGTGCTGCCGGACAGTACTATAGTTTTTCTTACGAAACTTCGCTAGAAAATGATGGATCCAGTCAACCAGTAACGGTAACTATGCCAGGTAGCGTAACGGATACGTTTATTCAAATGCCTGAAAAAAATACCATCCAATGGATGCTCGCAAACTGGTTAACCTTGGCTTTAATTATCCTTGTGATCGGTATGTTTGCATTTTTCATTTGGAAAAATCGCAAGGATGCTAAATTAAAGCAGCTTGAGTTGGAGGCTCGCACAAAATCTGAATACAGCCGATTAAAATCCGAACAAAGTCAAGCGGACGCAGAAATGGCTAGACAAATGGCCGAACAGGATCAGCAGCTAAATCAAATGCGGCTTAAAGCGCAACAAGAGGAAGAGGCGAAACGCCAAGCTCAAAAAAATGAACACGCAGAATTACGTAAGAACGAACTGTTGCAAGAAATGCGCATGCGGGGTAACCTGCCTTGGCTTATCGTAATCTCTCAAGGGCAAGAATATCGGTATGATATTGATGATCCCATGTTTACGATAGGAAGAGAAGAAGGAAATAGCCTTTGTATTCCAGTGTCTACGATTTCTAGACGGCATGCCGTGATAAAATTTTTGAACGGAGAATATACCATTCAAGACCTAAACAGTTCAAACGGAGTAATTGTCAATGGGGAAAAACAACAGGAAATTCTACTGATGCATGGCGATGTCGTACAATTAGGAGATACGTATTTAACATTTATGATTTAACACTACTTAAGATGAAATTTGAGTTTAAAGAACATACAGATAAGGGCCTTGTTCGTGAGGTAAATGAAGATAATTTAGGTCATTCATTGAATTCTAAAAACGGTGACGTTTTTGTGGTGTGCGATGGTATGGGCGGTCATGTGGGGGGGCAAACGGCTTCAACCATTGGGGTTAATGCCCTCTTATCAGAACTTACTACTAAGCCGCATAATAATATGCATGTTGCCATTAGTCAAGCGCTAACCTTTGCAAACGAACAGGTGCTTGGGCATGCGGAAGCTGATCCCTCGCTGAAAGGCATGGGAAGTACGGCCACCGTTTGTTTGTTCAAAGATGACTTGTTATACGTAGGTCACGTAGGCGACAGCAGGGCATACATATACAGCGATAAGAAATTATATCGAATCACGAGAGATGATTCATATGTTCAAGAATTGGTAGACAAAGGCGTAATTACGGAAGATGAGGCAGAGATGCATCCCAACAAAAATAGAATTCTTCAAGCCTTAGGTTCTACAAGCGCCCTTACCCCAAGAATTCCGAAAAAACCATTTAAATTAAAAACAGGAGATTTGTTGTTATTGTGCTCCGATGGATTAACCAGCATGGTAGTGGATGAGCTCATCGAACAATTGATTAATCCACAAGACCTGGGCGGAACCCTCCAAGAATTGCATAAGATTGCAATGACCAATGGAGGCAAGGATAACATTACCATGACCTTGATTAAAATAACCGAAAGTCCATACTTGCAAAATGATTTCGATCATTTTACTGTAAAATACAACAAGAAGCATACCGCTGCTTCGCACAAAATTACGGGGACGCCTCCGCCGATGGACATAAGTGTACCTGACAAGAAAAA
>JBJOFM010000323.1:0-2923 GCA_046048755.1 Bacteroidota bacterium
CTCCGGTCATCGTTTCTAATCAAGAGCATCGTTTTTTAGTTGCAGAACAATGCCGTGAGGCTGGCGTAGCACCGGATGCTATTTTGCTCGAACCGTTTGGCCGTAACACCGCACCCGCCATCGCTGTCGCAGCTTTTCATGCCCGCAAGGCTGGAGACGATCCCATATTATTAGTGCTACCTTCAGATCATATCTTTACTCGGCCCGAAGCATTCAAAGATACCGCTCTGCTAGCTGCACAAGCAGCGGCTCAAGGTAAGTTGGTGACCTTCGGCATTCTTCCAACTCAAGCAGAAACTGGCTACGGTTATTTGAAGCTTGGACAATCAACTGCTATTCAAGGAGTCAACCAAGTTGCTCAGTTTGTAGAAAAACCTGATAGTGCAACTGCTGAAAAGTATGTCGCCTCAGGTGAGTATTTTTGGAACAGTGGAATGTTCATGTTCAAAGCATCGGCGTATTTAGAAGCTTTGGCAAAATATCAGCCAGAGATGCTCAAACAGTGCGAACTCGCCTATAACAAAGCACACGTTGATCTGGATTTTATACGGCTCGAAGAACAAGCGATGACAGCCTGTCCATCAGACTCAGTTGATTACGCAGTCATGGAAAAAACTGATCAAGCCGCTATGGTGACGTTGGACGCAGGCTGGAATGATGTCGGTGCTTGGTCAGCTGTGTGGCAGGTTCTACCCAAGGATGCTGACGGCAATGCACTGCGCGGGGACGTGATTGCTCACGATGCCAGAGACTGTTATGTTCATGCAGATTATCGATTAGTGACTTTATTGGGGGTTAAAGACTTAATCGTCATAGAAACTTCTGATGCTATTTTGGTGGCAGATAAAAATGCCGCGCAAGATGTGAAAAAAATCGTAAACACACTTACTGCAAAAAAACGCAGCGAAACTGATCTTCATCGCGAAGTCTTCCGACCCTGGGGCTCGTTTGATTCATTAGGCAATGGAAAAAACTATCAAGTAAAAAGCATACGCGTCAAACCCGGTGGCAAACTCTCACTGCAATATCACCATCACAGGGCTGAACATTGGGTCGTCGTATCAGGGACAGCAAAAATACTCATCGGAGAAAAGAGTCAACTAGTTACAGCGAACCAGTCGGTCTACATCCCGCTCGGTGAAAAGCATATGCTGGAAAATCCGGGTAAAGAGTGGCTAGAGTTGATCGAAGTACAGTCAGGAAGTTATTTAGGTGAAGATGATATCGTCAGGCTAGAAGATATTTACGGCAGGGCCAATGACGGAAAACAGTAACAAGGCTTTGCGTCCTCGCATCGCGATTGGTTTTTTCGGCATCACACGCTCGCTGAAGTGGACTCTACCCTCCATACAAAAAAACATCATAGCGCCCGCTCGTGAACTAGGCGAGACACGGCTCTTTGCTCACTTTTACCAGCAAGAGCATATTAGCAATCCACGTACTGGTGAGGATCAAGCACTTGATCCTAATGAATATCAATTACTAGGTTGTGATGAAGTTGAGTTAGAAAAGCCTGAGAGCTGTCTAGCTCAAGCCAACTACGAATGGATACTCTCGCACGGTGATGCATTTCATGATGATGGAAAATCGCTGGCCAACCTCATTCACCAGCTACATTCACTGCAACACGTGGGACGAATGATCGACAGGTGGTCACCAGAAGTGGTGGTCATGGCGAGACCTGACTTGATATATCACGACAGCATGCGTGCCGAGATTTTTAAACAACTTAACCGCTCTAAAAACTACATCAGCATCCCGAATTGGCAATGGTATGGTGGTTATAACGACCGATTTTGTATAGGCAGTCAATTTTCTTGCCAAGCTTACACAAATCGCTTCAATCTTATTCGTACATACCTAGAAAAAGCTGATGGTCCATTACCTGCTGAACGGTTTCTCAAATTCAGCCTCAATCAGCACGGAATCATTGCAACTCCTATGCGCATAACAGCAAGTCGGATTCGTTCAAATGGAGAAGTAGTCAAAGAAAATTTTAAGCCAATATCAATAGGGAAGTATCTGAAAAGAAGTATTGAAAGTACATTTAATTACTTAAAGATTTTTGCTAAATCATTTGCGTGGTAATCAATCACACTTTTCATTTTGCAAAAATGCTACAAGGAAATCATGAATCGAATAATTCCAACTTATTCTGATGATAAAAATACCAATCACATCATTGATTGCTATCTTAAATCTCCCTATACCTCTATAAAACACTCATCATATTTTCAAACTTATGATGATTTATTGTCTAAATTTAAAAATACAGAATTTACGTTCGTCGAAATTGGCATCCTGGACGGTGGATCATTATTCATGTGGAGAAATTACTTCGGCCCCAAAGCAAGAATTATTGGGATCGACCTGAATCCAGATGCAAAAAAATGGGAATCCGAGGGTTTTGAGATTTTTATCGGGAGTCAGGAAGATTCAAAGTTTTGGGATGAATTCTTCTCTGCAGTCGGACCGGTAGATGTCATTTTAGATGATGGTGGACACTCAAACTCACAGCAAATCACTACTGCGCACCATGTTATCCCGCATATAAACGACGGGGGATATTTATTAGTTGAAGATGTCCATACAAGCTATATGATGAAATTTGGCAATCCATCCAAATATTCATTCATAAACTATTGCGCAAAAATTATAGAGGTAATTAACTCGCGCTCATCAACCTTACCAAAAAATAATTCTCGATTTAGAAATGTTATTTATTCTTGTTCATTTTATGAATCAATTGTTTGCTTTTACATAGATCGCAAAAAAAGTTTCGATAGTCAGCCCACTATAAATAATGGAATCAAGCCCAAGGCTAGGGATTTCAGATTCAAAAAATATAAAGCCGGCTTAGAAAAAAATAACTACATTAAAAGTTTCATCAAGTCTGCGTACTTAATCGGAGTCCGGTTAATTT
>JBJOFM010000324.1:0-3472 GCA_046048755.1 Bacteroidota bacterium
CCTAAGCAAAGGGGAACGAATTCCTGTATAAGATTTTTATCGTGAATCCAGTGAAATTCCCATAATTGCATGTTACTGCTATTAGGCGACAATACCGTGCGCTCAAGGCTTTTCATCATGACCTCTTCCGGAACTTCGATTTCGGGGTCAAACTTCCTATTAGATCTTCTAAATTCTACAATCGACTGAAATGCTTCGCTATGCATAGTTTATATTTTTTGACAAAAATAGGCCTAATCTCGGATTTCCTTTGTTTTTCCTACCTTTGTTTTAATGAATGACACAAGAAAACGTGTAGAAGTTTGTTTTACACCCGGCGAGTACACCTATTTTAAAGGTGAATTTGAAATCGTAGTAGTGATAGATGTATTGCGCGCAACGTCAGCAATATGCGCTGCTTTTGAAAATGGCGTGGCCTCGATTATACCTGTCCCAACCATTGAAGAAGCATTAGCCTACAAGCAACAAGGGTATTTGGCCGGAGCAGAACGAAAAGGTCAAATTGTGGAAGGATTTGATTTTGGAAATTCTCCGTTTTCATATATGAAAGATGAATTCAAGGGAAAGGATATCGTGCTTACAACAACCAATGGCACAAAATCTTTAGACGTTGCTAAAGATGCAGATATCGTGGTGGTTGGATCCTTTTTAAATTTAGAAACACTTTGTCGTTGGCTTGAAGAAAAAGACATGAATATTTTATGCCTTTGTTCCGGTTGGCAAGATAAATTCAATTTAGAAGACACGATTTGTGCTGGAGCAATTTGTGATTACTTGGTATCTACTGGAAAGTTCACTTCAATTGAAGATTCATCTATCGCAGCGAAATACCTATACTTATCTGCAAAGGACAATTACATGGGATATTTAAAATCAAGTTCACATAGAAGACGATTAAAAAACTTAAATTTGAATGAAGACATAAAGTATTGTCTGACCCCGAATCAAACTGATGTTATTCCAATCTTGAAAAATGGCAAACTCGTTATCGCGTAAACTGCTTATTGCCGGGGTAGCCCTACTCCCCTTCTTAATGTCTTATATCCCAAAAGAACTTACGAAACCTCAATGGGGATTTTTTGGACATAAACGAATTAATCGTGTGGCTGTCTTCACCTTACCTCCTGAATTATTCGGTTTTTACAAAGAAAACATTGAATTCTTGACTGACCACTCCGTTGACCCGGATAAGCGCAGGTATGCCGTTGAAGGGGAAGCGGAATGTCATTACATTGATTTAGATCACTACTACAAACCGGGTGAAGATCCGTATAAGATTTTACCTAAGTACTGGAAAGATGCTGTAGAAAAGTTTAGCGAAGACACCTTGCGCAGCTATGGTATTGTCCCATGGCATGTGTTGCATATGAAATATAAATTACAAAAGGCTTTTGAAAATAAAAACATCGATCTCATTTTGAAATATTCAGCGGAAATAGGCCATTACATTGGTGACGCTCATGTTCCCTTGCATACCACCGAGAATTATAACGGGCAATTAACTGGACAAAAAGGGATTCATGGCCTTTGGGAAAGTCGTTTGTTAGAAATAAATGCTGAAGTTTACGATTATTTTGTTGGGAAAGCTGGATACAATAAATATGTGCAAGATTATATTTGGGATGCCGTAAAAGGTTCACACAAAGCCTTAGATTCCGTATTGCGCATAGAAAAAGAATTGACGAAGAGTTTTCCTACAGATCGCAAATACAGCTATGAGCAACGCGGAAATACTACGATATCTACGTATTCACGAGAGTTTTGTGAGTTATACCACAACCAAATGAATGGCATGGTTGAGCGTCGTCTTAAAGCCGCTGTGTTGGCTGTCGGTTCAATTTGGTATACCGCTTGGGTTGATGCAGGACAACCCGATTTAAAATCCCTGCAGAATCAAAAGCCCTCCCCTGAGCTATTGAAAGAAATAGAAGCGCTTGACGAGCATTTCCATAACGATAAGCATTTCGGAAGGATTTGTGATTAAGTTATTACTTGATTATTTTTTCAGTGAATCGACCTTGCTCTGACTGAACTTCTATGTAGTAAATTCCTTTAGCTAATATCGAAGCATCCACTTCTTGCCACATCGTTTGATTGCCTTCGAATTGCATAATTAACGCGCCGTGTGTATTATAAATCAACACCTCTTTAATTACTACCTCAGGATTCAATCCATCAATTACGATACGTTCGTTGAAGGGATTGGGAAAAATAGCTAAAAATTGTTCCGCATTTTCAATCAATCCTGCACCGGTTTGTGAGCAAGCACATTTTTGTTTCGCCCCTGTAGTATTTACCACTTGAGGTGCTGTATACGTTGCTTTTACCCAACATTTTTGACCCGCTTGTGCATTCGATGTATTTCTAATTCGCAAGGTGTGCCAACCGGAATAGGAAGCATTCACAGTATAAGTTAATGTTCCGCTAGAAGAAAGCGTATCGATTACTTCGCATTGAGCATTTAACACTTCTAAGGTGATCGGGTTATTTGGATTTTCTGGAAAAATGTTTACTAAAACTGTACTTGCTGAATCCGGGAAAATTCGTCCAACCACCCGACAATCCCTGCTGTTGCTTGGTAAACTCCCACCCTGCTGTAATGAAGCTGGACTGCTATCCCCTAAATCATCAGCCATTTCCCACTCTTGCGTAATACTTTCTGTAGGACGCACGTAATTTGTATTAATTCCTATTGGTGCCCATACTGAATACCCTCTTCTTCCCGCCATGGCAGATCCATCACATGGAGGAATCGCAATATTGACTTGTCCAGAACCATTAACGGTAACGGTAGCGTTACCATTCGCGCCGGAATAATCCTTCAATACCGTACCTGCTGGAAAGTTGGTTTGTACACCGGACAAATTTTGCCAAGTTGTAAATTGATCATTTACTGCAATAAGTGCTTTTGCTCCACGCTCAATCACTAAAGCGTCTTGCGCTTGCCAACGCACGAAATACGCCCCATCTTTAAAATGTAAGTTTTGGTGACACCAGATTAAGTTCTCGATGTCTGAATGTGTTCCCAATTCACTAGTGTCTTTTGGGTCGTGACTAAATCGGTTACCTAAATATCCAATATTAAACAAATCTTCAAAAAAGATTTCGGGTCCACCATCAACTGCCATGGCTATAGCATAAGCTACTGAGGCACGCGGGTCAGTAACCTCAATTTGTTGACCGATTTGAGACCCCGTATTCCAACCGGTAATATTTCCATTGGCAGCAAGCGTTGGTCTATACGTGTCGTGATTGTTTACAAAAGGGACTGTTCTGCCTCGATTTTGCTGTTGTGTATTGGGAATATTTCCCAGGTTATACGCACCATTCTGTGTAATTACATCTTGTAAAGCAAAACGTAAGGAAAAATCGAAAGTCCCTGCCCTATTTTGGACTGCGGTACACCAGCTATCAATCTCCGCCATATTCCCTACATATTCACCCACTGCATACATATCGTTTCCACCACTAG
>JBJOFM010000325.1:0-2953 GCA_046048755.1 Bacteroidota bacterium
GGTGCTTACTACGAGATTAAAAACCAATCCACAAGGAAAGCCAAACCACTACCGTAAATTTCCATCGTTTGTTTATAACGCCACAGATTCTATTCGCTAATTATCAATCGATAAATAGCTTCAAAATAACCTGACGTATTTGTAAATGCACTATTGATTTCTTTGTCTGATATCTCGTTAACCGAAACTAACCGAATTGTATACATACCTGCTGGTATGTTTGGAGGAACGATAAATTGTTGATTTAATAGATTACCTGAACATACCTCAACCCCGTTCGCCGTGCTCAATTCCCATTTGCCGTCCTGCAAACTACCTTCAACAGTTATTACCTCACCACCACGAACCGGGTTCGGAAAAATAGTTGCCGCAGATTTTGTGGGGGTCGACTTAATTCTTAAAGCACTGCACTCGCCCACTTTGATTACAAATCCCTTGTAGGATATCGCTCTACGAGAACAATTATTGTCCATCGCCTTCACCGAAAAGGTATAGGGCATCCGCCTCGATGCGCCCATTGGAACTCGCCAACAGAATGTAGAAATCGGATTTTTGCCCATGGAAATTGGAGTAAACGTTGCACCTGCTATGCCAAAATTCCATGTTAATTCAACACTATCGCCCACGGTTTGACCGCTTCGAAGCGTATCGCTAACCGCAACTTCGAAACATATCGAATCTCCTTCAGAAATACAAAGAGAATCAGAGCCTTGAATCTCGGGGACCATGTTATTTGCACAATTCTCCACGATCAATTGCATATCACGTCGAACGCTTCCCATCTCCACCATCAAACCACCAACTTTCTTGTATTCAATTGCTTCCACCGCTACAATCGCCACCTCATCGCATTTTGTGGGGGTAAATACCATATCCCCAGAAACTCCATCGAAATAAAACCCCATCGGTGGATTCACTGCAGGTTTAGGAGTACACGTAATACTCGCAGAACTACAATAAGGAGTAACTGGATATCGATAACTGAACGGTGCAGCATAGGTTATAGGGGTTCCAGGCAACGCCCGAAGTCCCGATATTAATCGGAACGAAATTGAATCACCGGGGGTATCATCCAACAGTCCGTGGTTAAATCGGTAAGGTTGATTGCAGCAAGCATAGAAGATCGGCTGATTTGAAAACACCGGACTACTGTTACAATCGCTCCATGCATTACAAATATTGATGGTAGTAGTTGCGAAAAAATCGTCGTTCGCCGATCCGGTGGTTATGGCTCCATTTCGACAACATTGACCCAAATAAAAAGTAACCTCACAACAGCTAGAATTCCCAACAAACGCGTTCAGTGGTGCGGAATTAAAATCAACAATCGCCTCGTATAGATGCATTTCAACCCCATTTCCGGTACCTGCTTTATTGCTATCGCAAGTGGGCGACGCCGAACTACATAATTGCGATACATCGGTGATGCTTACCCTACTAATTGACAAGGTAGAAGTTCCGCAGCCGTTTCCACGATTTTTTCCAGCGAAAACACCAAAGGAAGGGCTATTAAAGGCAACACCTCTACAATCTCGATATACTTTGGCAACAATTTTATACTTACCGCCACCCAAACACCGATAACTCATGTCCGTCCCCATCATGTGGGAGGCGTTTAAAGCGCCAATTGAAACCAACAAAAACATCAGCAACCATAATGCCTTGATTCGGCCCAGCGAATTGAAATTCATAGCTGTCCAAAGCTACAAAGAATTATAAATAAATGTTGTACGGTTTATTCGTTGGTCTTCCAAGGATCATCCAAAGACCCATTGCCCGTGTGATCGCCTTCGTCCCATTTAAAATTCAACGAATTGCTGTAAACGTTGGTGATTCTATATTCAACAGAAGTTCCTCGCGTAGTTGGTGGTACCTCTAGTTGTTGTCTACTGTAGGGCTTTATGTTTTGAAAAAACAAATATTCAGTCTTATGTTTATACCCATTAACGGTAATGATATCTACGGCCACATAAACTCTATCAATAACATATTCTGTTTTGTTAGTAACAATGATTGATAAATCCGAAATGCCACCTAAATCAGAATATTTAAATCCGCTACGACTGGCGATGATATAACTTTCCCAGTCATTTCGAATAGAAATATTTCTTTGAGTAATCGCTACCGCCGCGGCATCTTCTATTGCTCCAGCAGAATCTAATGGCACTACAGCACCGGTTTCATCGATATACGTATTACTTAAACCGCTATCAGCATTAGGTCCTTCTTCAGAATCCATATTCGATTTAAAACCAACAATACTAAATATTACAATTAAAAATACGATTAACGAACCAATGAGCAGTTTTTTTTGATTATCCGTAAACGATCCATTGTTAGAACTCGATTTATTATCGGAACGATTATTTGTTAATTCAAAAGACGGTGGGTTACCACCATCCTGGAAATTACTAGTTGAACTATCCTCGTCTATTTTCTCACTTTCGGATTTACTTGGATTTTCCGAAGATATGTGAGTTTCATCGTTTGGCTGCGTAAAATTACGACTGATTTTATTCCCACAAGAGGGACAGAAATTGGCATTAGGCAACAATTCTGTTCCGCAATTACTGCAATATTTCATGCTATCATTTATCTTGTTTTCGTCAATTACGATTTAGATTTTTTAAAACTAACAGCTGTTGCGGTAATTGAAAATGCTAAAAAAAACAAAGCAATTATCAATGAAATTATTCCGGGCGCCATACCAGGATCGCTGCTATATTCATTGTTATAACATCGAATACCCATTACCGCTACACTATTTAAAATATTAACAATACTTAATACTAATCCAATGATTGATAAAGCTTTCATAGATTGCAAGAATAAAACTATTTTCTCCAATTGCAATCATTTCAAAAACAATTAATTGCAAATTAATACAAATCGAAATACCTTTACACGTATAAATTTTAGCAATGGTAATAGGTTCAAGCAAAGATATTTTAAA
>JBJOFM010000326.1:0-4500 GCA_046048755.1 Bacteroidota bacterium
TGGTAATACTAAATTACTACGCTTTATATTACCTTTGAAGGGCTATGAAAATCCTTTCTTTTTCTACCGTTGTTTCCGTATTCGTATTTTCAATTCTTCTGATTGAAACTCCCACTGTATCCGCTCAAGGATTATATGGATTACAAAATAGTAATTTTTCTGGAATTCATAATGCATATACCAATCCCGCCCATTTAACCACGTTAGCGTATCGCCGACATTCTAATTTAAGTACGTTTGCATTAAGTGTAGACAATAATTATTACAGTATTGAAACTCCATTTCCCTTGTTTAAGTTGGCTACTGGAAATGTACCAGATCAATATAAAAATGACAAAGGGAAAGTGGCTTGGAATCCTTCTTATTTAAATGCTAACAGTGAGGTAAACAGTGCTTGGGGAAATATTAATATGGAATGGAGAGGGCCATCGTATGCAAAACGATTGGGTAGAAGAGTTGTTTTTGGTTACGGAGTTAGAACCCGAGCTAATATGGCTATCAAGGATGTAAATCCGGCCATGGCTCAATGGGTAAATAGTTTATCCGACTCAGCCAATATAAAAAATGTTTTAGGCGGAACTAATTATCCATTGAATTTTCAGGCAAATGCCTATCAAGAAATTTCTGGCAGCCTATCTGTTAATATTATCAACGTAGGTGGATTTAGAATGGCTGTTGGCGGTACCGCAAAGTATTTAATGGGATTAGGGCATATGTCAATGATAAATACAGGCACCGACATCCAAACTTTTGGTAAAGATTCTATTCGAATTAATCAATCAAACATACAAATTGCGTATTCAGATCCAAAATTTATGGATCGATTTACCAGTGGTCTTTTGAGTGGTTCTTTACCGTCATTAGCTTCAATACTAGGTGGCGGTTTTGGATTTGATCTTGGTATTTTGTTGGAAGGTGGAAATAAAAATAAGGTAGATGGTATTATCGAGAAGTGGATAATTCCGGATGTGAATATCCGTGATTATGCTTGGAAAATCGCGGCATCGGTTACCGATATTGGTACCATGAATTATGGTCAGGAAATTAGCAGATTTACTGCTTCTAATACCACGCCCGTTACGCTACCCTTGGATACTGCTTTAGCCAAAGCATTTTTAGCAGGTAATACTGCAGGTTTGAAATATTTGGAGAGCTTTGCTGAAAAAAACATGGATTACAAAAAAGAAACGGGTACGTTACCTTTTGCTTTGCCTACTATGTTGCAAATTCAAGCCGATTTTAGAATGCTCCCTACCTTGTACTTGGGTGTACATTGGCAGCAATCCTTGGTGAGTGCTAAGACTTTGGGTTTTAGAAATCCATCCTCCTTGGTTGTAATTCCTAGATTTGAAATGGCATGGTTGGAATGTTCATTGCCCGTATCGCTTACTCAAGATTATAAACGAGGTGCAATTGGTGGATATTTGCGAGTGGGACCCGTATTTATTGGGTCCGATAATTTGGTGACCACCGTATTGACAAATAAAGCGAGAGGATTTAACTTATACTTCGGTGTGAGCGGTGGAATAAAGAATCCGAAGCGCACAGCCAGAGGATAGGATTTGAATTAACCTGTTGATTAAAATCCGAGGTGCCTAGCGGTAATAAAACTTAGTTTTTTTATTAATACCTATAAGAAAGATTCAACTACTCAAATCGGGTAATTCTTGCACCCAACGCATTCAATCGTTCGTCAATTCGTTCATAACCACGATCGATTTGCTCAATATTCTTTATTGTGCTTTTGCCTTTGGCGCTCATTGCAGCAATCAATAATGCTACCCCTGCGCGGATATCTGGCGAGCTCATCGTAATTCCTTTAAGCCTGGTTCTGCGATCTAATCCAATAACAGTGGCTCTGTGCGGGTCACACAGAATTATTTGAGCCCCCATGTCAATGAGATTATCAACGAAGAACAGTCGACTTTCAAACATTTTTTGATGGATTAATACCGTTCCTCGTGCTTGAGTGGCCGTGACCAAGGCAATTGAAATCAAATCGGGTGTAAAACCTGGCCAAATTTGATCGGAAATGGTTAATATAGAACCGTCAATAAATGTGTCGATTTCATAATGATCTTGGGCCGGAATATGAATATCGTCACCGATAATATTAAGTTTAATTCCAAGTCTTTGAAAGGTCTTAGGAATAATTCCGAGCATATCTACTCGACAATTTTTCAAAACGATATCGCTCTGAGTAATAGCTGCCATTCCGATAAAACTTCCAATTTCAATCATATCGGGTAAGCAACGATGATTACAACCTGAAAGATATTCTACCCCTTCAATGGTTAATTTATTGGAGCCGATACCGGAGATTTTGGCCCCCATGCTGTTAAGCATTAAACACAATTGTTGTAGATACGGTTCACAGGCCGCGTTGTATATTTCAGTTTTCCCTTCAGCCATAGAAGCTGCCATCACTAAATTAGCGGTCCCTGTTACCGAAGCTTCATCCAATAACATACTGCAACCCTTGAGGGGTTTGCCTGTTACTTGATAGAATTGCGTATCCGCTTGATATTCAAAATGTGCTCCTAATTGAATAAATCCTTCAAAGTGAGTGTCTAACCGTCTTCTTCCAATTTTATCACCACCGGGCGAGGGTATATAACCTTTGCCAAATCGAGTTAATAACGGCCCAACAATCATTATAGAACCCCGAAGAGCGGCTCCCATTTTCTTGAATTCATTGCTGTTTAAAAAATCTAAATCAACGGCATCTGCTTGAAACGTATAATGCCCTCTTTCTATTCGATTAGTTTTAACCCCTAATTTTCCTAATAATTCTATTAGTTTGAGTACGTCTCTGATTTCGGGAATATTGGTTATGGTAACAACTTCGTCGGTAAGTAATACGGCGCATATAATCTGTAATGCCTCGTTTTTTGCACCCTGAGGCGTCAATTCACCTTTTAAAGAAAATCCACCTTCTATTTCAAAATAAGCCATTGTGATAAATTAAAATCTACGGTAATTTTTACCGTTTCGATTATTGTTGTTACGGTTGTTTTTGTTGTTTTTGTTGTTGCGTTGGAAATGGTTTTTCTTACCTTGTTGCCAATTTCTATTTGGCTGCGCAAGTTGTGTGTCTGCGCTCACTGTAATTTCTTCCCCACTAAGCTGTAATTTCCCTTTGGATAAGGTCATTAAATGATCTGCAATTACTTCGTTACTTAGGTTTTCGTTGTTCCATGCTTTGCAAGAATTATACATAAAAGACGCAATCATATTCACCAAATCTTGTCGAAGTTCCGTTGCTTCCATAGAGGCCGCTTTATCAATCATCATTTGTAGATTTCTACCATAAAAACGAAATCGAATATTGGCATCGGCATAACCAATTTCGGCGGGTTTGTTATTTGCAACATCTATTTGTTTAATATCGTATGGGCAATCCACATCCAACGAAAAGTTCGCTAAATGTAGTATATGTGACCACAATATCTCCTTATAGTTTGCTTGCTGTTTAATCTCAGGATTTAACGTGGACATTATTTGAACCAAATTGTGTGTCCATGCGGTGCGTTGGGACTTATCCGGTAATTGTTGAATATGCTGAATGTACTCTTGTACATGCCTGCCGTATTCAGACAAATCTAAGGAAGTTCTTTGGGTGTTATAGTCCTCTTGTAAAGTGAGCATCGTATTGCGAAAATACCAACAAAATCAATAGTTTTAAATAAAACTTTCCACCATTCAAATTGTTGTATTTTAAATTAGTTTAAACTATGAAAACGCAAATAATTCAAGGATTGATTCAGTATTCTTTGGAAAATGAAAAATCACCCGCTAACGTATTTCAGCTATCCAAGTTTTTATCCATTACAGAGCAGGAGTTTTATCAGCATTTTAGTTCCATTGATGCAGCAGAAGAAGCTGTATTAACCCATTATTGGATGGATGCGTTTCAAACATTAACCGCCGATAGTACCTTTTTAGGTTTTAGTTTAAAAGAGAAATTGATTTCCTTACATTTTGGATGGGTGGAAAAGTTGCTGTCTATCCGCAGTTATTTACAATGGAAAATGAAAGATTGGAAAAATCCAATGTCGAGTTTAACCCTACTTAAATCTCTAAGAAGTCAGGTATTAAACGATCTTGAATCTCTGTTTAAGATGGCGCAACAGAATAATGAGATTCCTGATAGGAAATTCTTGGATAAACTCTCCAATGAAGCTGTTTGGTTGAATACGGCGTTCATTTTACATTTTTGGTTAAATGATTCCAGTAGGGAATTTGAAAAAACAGATGCCTGTATCGAAAAATCTATAGGACTAACCATGGATTTAATTGGCAGAAACACATTGGATCAAGCCATCGATTTTGGTAAATTTTTATTCCAACAATCCAAATGACCACACCAACCCAAGATAAAATTCCCACCGGTAAAGTAGAACGTGCATTGAAATTGGTGGGAACAGGTGCTAAAATTGGTACCAATTACCTCAAATATTACACTAAAAAAACACTATCCGGAGTAGATAACAAAGAGGA
>JBJOFM010000327.1:0-2721 GCA_046048755.1 Bacteroidota bacterium
TCCTTATTCATTCGGTTTATAGTTACACGAGTTAAAAATGCATTTTCCTTAACGCCGCCTGCTTTTTTAATTAAACTAGAAAGAGTCAATTTACTGTCCAAAGAAAAAACGCCTGGTCTAAAAACCTCACCTTCTAAGGTTACTCGATTCTCATAACGATTTTCTGTAATAGCTTCAGCTAAAATTATGTCCCCATCAGCTGGGAAAAACGAGTTGGCAATCGAATAATTAATATCAATTAATTTCCGTTCTGTTTTCGTAATTCTTTCAACCTTTAAAAGGTCTTTGTAAGCATTTTCAAGGAAACCTCCCGCATAATTTTCAAATATTGTGGCAAGACTTTCAGTTGGCAATGGCTCAAAAAATGCACTTCTTTTAACTCTACCCTTAATTTCAATTCTTGATTTATATAATCCAATTTTAATGATGTCTTGATCATGCACAGTAACATCACTTTTGCTAAATCCTTGTGTTATAAATTCATACAAGTCTAAATGAGCTATAACTTTATTATTCCTTACTAACTGAACATCGCGAAATGAACCATTTTCAGTGGGTCCCCCAGCTAAATACAGGACATTCATAACTTTTGAAAGCGATGGTACGGAATATGTACCTGGAAACTGAGCTTCTCCTACTACAGAAACCTGTATCGTTCGAATATTACCCAATGAAATACTCGCATAAAGTCCATTAATATCTGTACGACCCTTAAATTTCTTTAATCCTATATATATACTTGACAACTTGTAAATTAAACGATTTTGAGCTTCCTCGATCGTTAAACCAGCTACATAGACATTACCAATTTTATTAATCTTAACGTAACCATCCGCGTTTACTGTAAGATTATAATGTTCTTCTGAGTATCCATTAATATCCACAATTAGCTCGTCATCAGGTCCTAAAACATAATTTTTAGGTGTTGCTATCTTTAAGTTGGGTTCAAATACGCCTGTTTTTTTATTAAATATCGAGAATCCAAAAATCTTATTTTGCAGAGCTACTTTAGCCTTTTTTACCGAATCCTCTTCCAAATTACTGGCATTGAAATCCTGGTTTTGTCGAGCTGCAACTAAACTGTCCATTTCGACCTTTTGACCTTTTGAATTAATTACTTCCCTTTTAACTACCTTAGATGAACCTACGGGTTTATTGGCAGAACTTGGTTGGTTCATTGGGGCAGTAGGAATATATGTAGAAGGTAATTGGAATTGGGAAAAGGAAACATTTGTACCCAGTATCCAAAAGAGTAATGCAACAAAATAAATTCTCTTTGTCATAAAGAAATTCTTTTTAAGGGATACAAAATAAGTCAAAAAAGCTCACATTTCCTTCTAATTTTATATTTAGATAGAATGAATGTAATTTATTTATTCTTTGGTATTTTTGTTAATTAAAAAGTAAGATATGACATCAGAGCCCATTTATAACGACGATAGTATACGATCCCTCGACTGGAAAGAGCATATTCGCTTACGCCCAGGTATGTACATTGGAAAACTGGGTGATGGTTCTTCTGTAGATGATGGCATCTATGTGTTAGTTAAAGAAATCATGGATAATTCCATTGATGAGCACATGATGGGGAATGGCAAACAGATAGATGTAAAAATTTCAGATCAAAAAGTAGAGGTACGCGATTATGGTCGAGGTATACCCTTAGGAAAAGTGATAGATTGCGTTTCAAAAATTAATACAGGCGGCAAATACGATTCTGGGGCATTTCAAAAATCAGTTGGATTAAACGGTGTAGGTACCAAGGCAACCAATGCACTTTCCAATTACTTTAAGGTTCAATCCTATCGAGATGGTCAAACCAAATGGGCTGAATTCAGTAAAGGTGAATTAATTAATGAATCAAAAGGAACTGAGGCATCGACAAGTAAGAGTGGTACATTTATTTGTTTTGAGCCCGATAATACTGTTTTTAAAAACTATCATTTCATTCCTCAATTCCTTGATAGTTTGTTTTGGAATTATGCATTTTTGAATGCAGGATTAACCATTAACTTTAATGGCGAGAAGTATTTTTCCCAAAATGGTCTTTTAGATTTACTATCCAAAAAAACCAATGCAGATGAAAATCGTTATCCGATTATTCATTTAAAGGGAAGCGATATTGAATTAGCGATTACGCATAACAATCAATACGGCGAAGAATATTATTCATTTGTTAACGGTCAAAATACTACGCAAGGGGGAACTCATTTAGCCGCATTTCGAGAAGCTATTGTTCGAACTGTTCGTGAATTCTTTAAAAAGGATTTTGATCCTTCTGATGTACGAGCTAGCATTGTCGGTGCAATCGCTATTCGTGTTCAAGAACCGGTATTTGAATCGCAAACAAAAACCAAATTAGGGTCTACCAATATTTCACCCGACTCCTCCTCTCCTTCTATCCGAACATTTGTTGGCGATTTTGTGAAAACGGAGTTAGATAATTATTTGCACCAAAATCCTTCCGCGGCAGATGCATTATTAAAACGTATTTTACAATCAGAAAGGGAACGGAAAGATATTGCCGGAATTAAGAAGTTGGCAAATGAGCGTGCTAAGAAGGCTAATCTACATAATAAAAAGTTACGCGATTGTCGTATACACCTAACGGACGAGAAGGCTGAGTCCCGCCAAGAGACGATTTTATTTATCACAGAGGGTGATTCCGCTAGTGGAAGTATTACAAAGTCGCGCGATGTACAAACGCAAGCCGTAGTTAGT
>JBJOFM010000328.1:0-3923 GCA_046048755.1 Bacteroidota bacterium
AAGGTAGCTCAATGACTCCAGGATCTCCTCAAGGCGGTGTAGTTAGCTCACCTTCAGGATCAGCTGGTGCTGGTGCTCCTGGCGCTCCTGCTCCAACCGGCGTAGCGGGACCAAGCAGCGGGAAGTCTGCAAGTGTATATTGCAACCCAGCACCTAACTTCACTTTAACTAAGTGGACTTTAGGCCCAAATAACGATTTGTGTATGCAGGTTGACGCTCGTATCAAGCCAATGGTTGACATGTGTCAAGTAGGTGGAGCAGTTAAGTCAATCTCTTTCCGTTGCACTCCTAACATGTACGTTGCTACTCGCGTAGAGAAGTAATAGATACCAACAATAAAATCTAACAAAAGCCACCTAAATAGGTGGCTTTTGTTTTTTTAACTGTTTGTGGATTCACTTAAGAGTGGAAGGATTTTTTAAACGGAATATAGTTTAATTGTCTTACTGAATAATAATTTCCAGTTTGAATAATCCATTGAAATTATATAATTCACAAATCAGGTGGGTTCAAAAGAATAATCAGCATCATTGCAATTCTATCAATTAAGATGGTTGGGTTGTCTCTTAATTTAATAGATGCTGTTTCGTCAACTCATTAATGGTTGTTTTAGTGTCTAAATACCCGTTAATTCATCAACTATATTCAAAATCTAGTATTTAAAATAACTGCGTATCTGAAAGTTCCGTCTTGATTTGTTTACCAAATTTTTGGTATTTTGGTGGCTAAATACGGAGAAAAGAGTAGAAAAACGGGTTGAAATAATTTTTGGCACGCTATTTGAAATTATCCGAGTATAAAATTAAAAACTTAAAACCATGAAAAAATTTACTTTACTTGCCATCGTGCTTTTCGCAGCAAAAGCAGTATCAGCTCAAATGGTTGTTGACGCTGAAATGTTCAAAGCTAACCCTAACCAGTTTATGGGTAAAGTTGTAACAATTAAGAACGTAGTATTCAAAGGTAGCTCAATGACTCCAGGATCTCCTCAAGGCGGTGTAGTTAGCTCACCTTCAGGATCTGCAGGTGCTGGTGCTCCTGGTGCTCCTGCTCCAACCGGAGTAGCTGGACCAAGCAGCGGAAAATCTGCAAGTGTATATTGCAACCCAGCTCCTAACTTCACTTTAACTAAGTGGACATTAGGCCCAAACAACGATTTGTGTATGCAGGTTGACGCTCGTATCAAGCCAATGGTTGATATGTGTCAAGTAGGTGGAGCGGTTAAGTCAATCTCTTTCCGTTGTACTCCAAACATGTACGTTGCTACTCGCGTAGAGAAGTAATCGGTACCAACAATAAAATCTAACAAAAGCCACCTAAGCAGGTGGCTTTTGTTTTTTATACAGTTAAATTTCAAATTGTTGATGCAATATCTATTTTTGGCACGCAATTTGGTTAAATGAGTTCAATTGAAATTATCATGAAAAAATTAGCTTTTTTATTCGTAGTACTTTTCGCTGCAAACTTCGTAAATGCTCAAATTGTTGTTGACGCTGAAATGTTCAAAGCAAACCCAAATATGTTTATGGGTAAGACTATAACCATTAAAAATCCTAAATTTATTAATAAAGTTACTAACCCAGGTGCTGCTACCGGCGCAGTAAGTGCACCTGCTTCAGGCGTAGGCGTGAATGCACCTTCTGCAACGGGTGTAATTCCAACGGCTGGTGGAACTGCCGCACCCGCTCCCAAAACTTCAACTTCTATCTACTGTAATCCAATGCCTAATCATACGTTAACAAAATGGGAATTGGGGATTAACAATCCAGTTTGTATCCAGGTACAGGCAAAAGACTTAGTCATGTTACCAGCACAAGAAAGGCAAATAATAAAAGAGGTAACATTCCGTGTAACTCCTACCATGTACCTAATGACTCGTTGTGTTATAAAATAAATAAATCAAGTTTTGTGATTTAATATTCATAAGTTAAGTTAGAAAAAGGGCTGTATTTCAGCCCTTTTTTTATGGGTTTTTCCCATCCTAAAAATAATTCAAAATATAATTAATTAAAAAGTTTCCTCTTTATTTACCAAATTGGTAATTGTAAAGTGGAAGTTTATAATTCACTATTAGACTTAGGAAAGTTGAGTCTGAGGCTGATGTTTGTATTGGCCTTTACTTTTTCTAATATTTACAGCAACTACTTTGTATTCTGGGCACATCGCTTCAGAATCGGCAATACTACTGGTAATATTATTTAACATGATTTCAGGGAAATGGAAGGTACTGCTTAAAACACCGGGTTTTACTTCGTCCGTGATTTTGGCCTTAATATCCACTTTACCACGTGCTGATTCTACACAAACTAAATCACCGTCTTGTATAAAATGCTTATCGGCATCTTCTTTACAGATCAGTAAAACATCTTCTTTTAAAATCTCAGCGTTCTTCGTTCGTCGAGTCATCGCACCGCAATTGTAGTGCTCTAATTCGCGATTGGTGGTAATAATGTACGGATATTCTTTTCCATTTTGTAATATCTCTTCAGATTCCCGGAAGTTATTACCAATAAATTTCCCTTTTCCTATTTTGAATGATTCCGTATGTAAAATCTCTGTACCTTCACCATGCTTATTCACGGGCCATTGTTTACCATTTTCACCAAGTTCTTCCCATTTTACACCCTCAAAGAAGGGCACAATTCCTGAAATTTCTTGCAACATGGTTGCGGGATTATAATCGGGCTGTTCATAGCCCATTGTATTCATAATATCAACGATAATCTGTCCATCAGGTTTTGTTCCATGCAAGGGTTCAACCACCTTTTGAACTTTTTGAATTCTTCGTTCTCCATTGGTGAATGTTCCGTCTTTTTCTAAGAATGAGGCGCCAGGTAATACAACGGTAGCCAATTTCGCGGTTTCCGTCATGAATAATTCTTGCACAATGAATAAATCCAATTTCTTAATAGCTGAAACAACATGCTGCGTATTTGGGTCGGTTTGTGCCATATCCTCGCCAATCACCCACATCGCTTTTAATTTATCATTCAACGATGCATCATACATCTGAGGAATTTTATAACCGATGTGTAACGGTAGCTTTGCGCCATAATAGGATTCATATTTAGCATGATTATCTGGATTGGTTACATCTAAATAACCTGCTCCTTGGTGCGGTTGACAGCCCATATCGGCCGCTCCTTGTACATTGTTTTGACCCCGTAATGGATTTACACCCACACCGCGTCTTCCGATATTACCCGTAATCATTGCTAAATCGGCGATAAGCATAACCGTATAGGTTCCTTGAGAATGTTCGGTAACACCTAAACCATGGAAACTCATAGCATTTCCAGCAGTAGCATAAGCTATGGCCGCTTTTCTAACTAACTCACGGTCTACGCCTGTGATGGCTTCTAATTCATCGATGTTTTGACGGAGAACCCCCTCCTTAAATTGCTCATATCCTTCGGTCCTTGATTCAATAAATTCTTTATGTTCAAGGCCTTCTTGGATAATATAATACAGCATCATGTTCAACAAGGCCACGTTTGTACCGGGTCTTAATTGAAGATGGTAATGTGCATATTTTGCTAACTCCGTTTTGCGGGGATCAATAACAATGGTCATTTTCCCCTTCATCGCATGTTGTTTGAGTTTAGCCCCCGTTACAGGATGACCTGCGGTAGGATTTGCCCCAATCACCATGATACAATTGGTATATTTTAAATCGATAATGGAGTTGGTAGCAGCCCCTGTTCCAAACGTACGTTGCATACCTAATGCCGTAGGAGAGTGACAAACACGTGCACAGGAATCAACATTGTTGGTCCCAATCACAGCACGCATGAATTTTTGCATTAGGTAATTTTCCTCGTTGGTACAACGCGCGGAAGATACAGCTGCAATATAATCGGGCCCGTAATTAGTTTTTATTCGATTGAATTCATTCGCAATAAAGGAATAGGCTTCGTCCCAAC
>JBJOFM010000329.1:0-8416 GCA_046048755.1 Bacteroidota bacterium
TTCGAGTAGAAATTGTGGGTAACGTTGGTGGGTAGCCTTGTAAATTTGGGGTTCCCAAAAAGTGTTTACCATCAATTACCCTATTCATGTTGCAAGATATTGAAAAACAAATCGCTACCCAGTTATCGTTAAAGCCCTGGCAAGTTCAGGCTGTTTTAAAATTATTAGCGGAGGGTGCTACGCTACCATTTATTTCACGCTATCGAAAAGAGGCAACGGGAAATTTGGATGAAGTGGAAGTTGGTGCCATCAAGGATTTGCAGGAGAAGGCAGAGCAGTTAGAGAAGCGACGCGCATTTGTACTAGAGCAAATCAAGGAACAGGGCAAGCTGACGCCGGAATTGGAAAAGGCTATATTGGCAGCAACCGATTTGCAGACGGTGGAGGATTTGTATTTACCTTATAAAGCTAGGCGTAAAACTCGGGCCGATGTAGCGCGCGAGAAGGGATTAGAGCCATTGGCCAAGTTGATGATGGATCAAAAAGATCCGCGTTTTATGCAGAAGGTCTCTACATTCATTAACGATGTTGTTTTGTCGGAGGAAGACGCATTGCAAGGGGCGCGGGATATAGTAGCGGAGTGGATAAACGAAGATGCTCCGTTGCGTGCAAAAATGCGAGAGTTGTTTGCCGAGCAGGGGGTGGTGTATTGTAAAAATGCACGCGGAAAAAAAGATGTAGAGGAAGCTCAAAAGTATCGCGATTATTTTGAGTTTCAAGAACCTTTGAAGCGCTGCGCAGGGCATAGATTCTTGGCGATGATGCGCGGCATGGATCAGGGATTTTTGAAAATGACCGTGGAACCCGATGAGTCTAGGGCAATGTCGATTCTTCGCAGACACTGTTTGCATGGATATTCCGATGCTTCGGATCAAGTAAAATTGGCGATGGAAGATGCCTACTCACGGTTACTTCAACCCAGTTTAGAAAATGAATTGCTTTCGGCGCAAAAAGAAAAAGCCGATGAGGAAGCGATTTCTGTGTTTGCTACAAATGCTCGTCAATTATTGTTAGCGGCACCCTTGGGAGAAAAACGGGTGATGGCCATCGATCCTGGTTTTAGAACAGGCTGTAAAGTGGTTGTTTTAAGTGAAACAGGCGATTTGTTGAAGTATGAAGCGATATTTCCTCATGAACCCCAAAATCAGCGGGAGACATCGGCCCAATTATTAAGTAAATTCATTGCTGAGTACAAGGTTACGGCTATTGCTATTGGTAATGGAACTGCGGGTAGAGAAACCGACAGTTTTGTTCGGGATTATTTGTCATCGGAGTTACAAGAAAACGATATCGAGGTATACATGGTTAATGAGAGTGGAGCTAGTATTTACAGTGCTTCCGAGGTGGCGAGGGAAGAATTTCCGAAGCATGATGTTACGGTACGAGGTGCCGTAAGTATTGGAAGGAGATTGAAAGATCCCTTGGCGGAATTAGTGAAAATTGATCCTAAGAATATTGGTGTGGGTCAATATCAGCATGATGTGAATCAAACCTTATTGCAAAAACGATTGGATACTGTGGTTGAAAGTGCGGTGAATGGGGTGGGTGTGAATTTAAATACAGCGAGCAAACATTTGTTGAAATATGTAAGTGGTTTGGGGGAGGTTTTGGCTAAAAATATTGTAGAATATCGGGAGACTCTGGGTGGTTTTTCATCGCGTGCCCAGCTTCGTGAGGTTCCTCGATTGGGAGGGAAAGCGTTTGAGCAATGTGCGGGCTTTTTGAGAATTCGTGGAGCTCAGCATCCTTTGGATCAAACGGGAGTCCACCCTGAGCGATATGCTTTAGTTGAGAAAATGGCAAAGGATTTGGGAGTGTCGTTGGCTTCTTTGGTTGGGAATGAATCGTTGGTTAAGTCGATATCCTTGGAAAAGTATATAGACGAGACTAAGGGTGTTGGACTGCCTACCTTGCAAGACATCGCTAAGGAATTATTGAAACCGGGTTTGGATCCCCGGGGTGTTGCGGAAGCGGTACGATTTGATGATAATGTTAGAACTATTAATGATTTACGACAGGGTATGGAACTTTGGGGTATTGTTACAAATATTACCAATTTTGGGGCTTTTGTGGATATCGGGGTGAAGCAGGATGGGTTGGTTCATATTTCCCAACTGGGGTATCAATTTGTAAAGAATCCTGCCGATGTAGTTTCCTTGGGTGAACGAGTGAAAGTGAGGGTTCAAGAAGTGGATCAAAGTAGAAAACGTATCCAGTTGACGATGAAATTGTAGAATCTTTTTGCAATAATTGCAAAAAATCGTTGTTTTGGCTGCTGCTTTTCGGTTTTGAAACCATCCGGTTGTAATTTTGTATTTTTATTATCCATGAGCGAAACAAAATCTCAACCAAGAATCGTGAAATCTCCTACCGGAACTACGTTAAACTGTAAAGGATGGGTACAGGAGGCTGCTTACCGGATGCTGCATAATAATTTGGATCCTGAGGTAGCGGAAAAACCGGAAGATTTAATTGTTTATGGTGGATTAGGGAAAGCGGCTAGAAATTGGCAAGCCTTTGATGATATATGCAAGGCCTTGAGAGATTTAAACGAGGACGAAACCTTGATGGTTCAGAGTGGTAAGCCGGTGGCCATATTGCCTACACATAAAAATGCACCCAGAGTTTTGATTAGTAACTCACAGTTGGTACCGAATTGGGCCAACTGGGATCATTTTCGAGAATTGGAGGCAAAGGGGTTGATGATGTACGGTCAGATGACCGCAGGAAGTTGGATTTATATCGGTTCTCAAGGGATAGTTCAGGGTACGTACGAGACCTATGCGGAATGCGCGAGACAACATTTCGGAGGAACTTTGAAAGGTACATTGAACGTAACCGCTGGATTGGGGGGGATGGGTGGAGCACAGCCCCTGGCAATCACGATGAATGAGGGGGTTGCTTTGGTGGCAGAAGTGGAGGAATGGAGAATTCGCAAGCGACTGGAAACAAGATATTTGGATTTTATGGCGAGGGATATCGATCAAGGTATTGATATGGCTTTGGCGGCAAAAGAAAGAGGGGATGCAGTAAGTATTGGGGTATTGGGCAATGCGGTGGATGTGTTGCAACGTATGTTAGATCGTGGTATTATTCCTGATACGTTAACCGATCAAACCAGTGCTCACGATCCTTTGGTGGGATATTATCCTATGGATATGGATGTGGAAGCGGCGGATCGTTTGCGCAAAGACAATCCCGATAAATATGTGGATTTAAGTTATAAAACCATGGTTCGGCACGTTGAGTTGATGCTTGAAATGCAGAAAAAAGGAGCGATTACTTTTGATTATGGTAACAACTTGAGAGGAAGAGCGTTGGAACGTGGGTTAAAGAATGCCTTTGATTTCCCAGGTTTTGTGCCTGCTTATATTCGTCCTTTGTTCTGCGAAGGTAAAGGGCCTTTTCGTTGGGTGGCGTTGAGTGGAGATCCCCAAGATATTTATGAAACCGATAAGTTGATTTTGGAGTTGTTTCCTGAAAATGAGAGTTTACGGCGATGGATTACCATGGCACAAGAGAAAATCGCATTTCAGGGATTGCCTGCACGTATTTGTTGGTTGGGACAAGGAGAGCGCAAGAAAGCGGCTTTGGCATTTAATGAACTAGTTCGTTCTGGGAAGGTGAAAGCCCCTATAGTAATTGGAAGAGATCATTTGGATACCGGTTCCGTAGCATCTCCAAATAGGGAGACAGAGGCGATGATGGATGGATCGGATGCGGTTGCAGATTGGCCGATATTAAATGCATTTGTAAATACCGCAGGCGGAGCCTCATGGGTGAGTTTGCATCATGGCGGTGGCGTTGGTATGGGGTATAGCATTCATAGTGGAATGGTGATTGTTGCAGACGGTTCGGATGATGCTGAAGAACGCTTATCTCGGGTGTTACACAATGATCCGGGAATGGGTGTGGTTCGACATGCGGATGCCGGCTACGAGATTGCCAAAGAAACTGCGAAAAAGCACGGTTTGGATTTAGCGGCTAGGTTAGAAGGTAAGTCTATTTAGTCTTACGTTTCGAATCTAATTTTATGTATTCAATGGAGTTTTTCTTAGGGAGTAAATATACTCGTCTAGAAACTCATTGTTCTTGAAAATGGTTTTTTGAAATTTGGCTTCTAATTGAAACCCAGTTTTTTGTAAGACTTTTTGGGATGCTATGTTGCTTTCGAAAACTCTCGCATAAATCCTTTCAATTTCAATAGTTTGAAATGCGTAAGCGGTAATTTTTTTTATCGCACTACTCATGAATCCATTTCCCCAATGGGATTCAGCAAGCCAAAATGAAATCTCCACTAAAAAGAAATCAAAACATCCATATAGGCAAATTGTTACTTTGACATGAATTACGCAATTTTTGGTGGATCGAAAGGTATTGGGTATGCGGTAGCTGAGCAGTTGTTGCAAGAAGGACACTCCGTTTGGGTTTATTCCCGTAGTGGCTTAGGTCCGGATGGTGCATATTCCATGGTTTGGGATGCGGAGAATGAAGAATTGCCAACTGACTTGCCTGCAGAATTGCATGGAGTAGTATATGCGCCGGGTAGTATCAATTTAAAGCCTTTCAGGGGGTTGAAAATGGAAGATTTTCAAAAGGATTTATCGGTAAATTTTTTTGGTGCAGTTAAGGCGTTGCAAACATGCTTGCCATCACTGAAGGCGGTACCAGCGGCGAGTATTGTTTTATTTAGTACCGTGGCTGTAGCGCAAGGTATGCCGTTTCACGCGAGTATCGCTTCTGCCAAAGGTGCCATTGAAGGCTTGGTTAGAAGTTTAGCGGCAGAGTTGGCTCCCAGTATTCGCGTCAATGCGGTTGCTCCAAGCCTGGTGAATACACCGTTGGCTGCTCGGCTGCTTTCTACTCCCGAGAAAGTAGAAGCTAGTGGTAAAAGGCACCCGTTGCAGCGTGTAGGTGAATCTTCGGATATTGCCAATGCCGTTTCCTTTTTGTTGAATCCTGCAAACTCTTGGATTACGGGTCAGATTTTGGCAGTAGACGGTGGTATGAGTAGTTTGAAAATTGGTTGATTTATGGATTTGAATTTTGTTAGCGATAAGCGACATTATTGCGCAGATGATTTTATTGGAATGGATCAACGGTTTCGTACCCAGTTGATTAATTCTATGCCTGGAATAAAGTCGGTAAATTTGGTAGGTACAAAGAGCGAGGATGGATTTGAGAATTTGGCAATTTTTAACAGTGTCTTTCATGTTGGTGCAAACCCGCCATTTTTAGGGATGGTGATTCGACCGGATTCTGTGGATCGCCATACCTGGAATAATATTCAGAAAACGGGATGTTATTCATTGAATCAGGTGTCTACGAATTATGCGTCGGCAGCCCATCAAACATCGGCTCGGTATAGCAAAGAACAATCCGAATTTGCCGAAGCAGGATTTACTGTAGAATACCAAGAGGGATTTTTTGCTCCGTTTGTTGGAGAGTCGATTGTATCTATAGGGTTAAAATATGAAGAGCACTATCGAGTTAAAGCCAATAATACCCTGGTAGTGATTGGTAAAATTGAACATTTATTAGTTCAAGAGGGTCTGATTTCTGAGGATGGATTTGTGAATCTGGCTCAAGGAAATGTATTGAGTTGTATCGGTTTGGATGCCTATTGTACTACAGCGTTAATAAATCGATTTGCATACGCGAAGCCCGATTTGCCTCCTAGGGAAATTTAGATTTAATAAAAAAAGGCTGTCTCAATTATGAGGACAGCCTTTTTTATATAAAGAAATGTGAAAGAGTTGGTATTCTTTCGGAAGTTGACTTATTTGCCTTTGGGCATTGGTAAATCAGAAGATTCCTCAGTTTGAGTGTTCTGACGCTTGCTAGGCTTTGTCTTTTCGCTGTTGTAACTGGCAGCTACCAATGAGATAACAACGATCAAAATAGCACCTCCCCAAGTAACTTTTTCTACTACATCGGTGGTTTTCTCAACGCCAAAAATTTGGTTACCTTGAGAAAAGTTGGATGCAAGCCCTCCGCCTTTGGGGTTTTGTATCAAAATGATAGCCATCAAAATGATAGCTACTAAAATTCCAATGATTAATATCCAGTTCATGTTAATGATTCTTTTTTAATTTCTTCAATAAGGGTTGCAAAGTAACTACTTTTTTCGGGGAATTTCAACATTAATTGACGATAAGCGTGAATCGCTTTATCAAAATTGCCTTGGGAATGGTAAATTTTCGCTAAAGTTTCGGTAACGAGGCCTTTAGGCATTTGTTCACTGCGTTTTGCCGCCTTTTCGGGTGAGTAAAATTCAACTTTTGTTTTAGCAGTTGGTTGCGGATTATTTTTAATGAAATTATCAATAATCGACTGTTGCTTTAACAACGCGTCGGTCTCTGATTGATTGGTTTCATTTTTAATATCGAAAATTGGCACTTCAGCCACTGGAATTTCAACTTGAGCCTCTTTTCCCAAATGATTACCTGTTGAATTAATCGGGCTTGTTGTTGGTGTTGAATTTATAAGATCTGATTTATTAGGGATGATTTTATTTTCATTTTTATTAACGGGGAAAGCGGATTCAATGTTGTATTGACCGTAGTGTACCGCCATCATTTGGTTAATGTCTTGTGCTGTTTGCAAGTTGTTGCCTTCAATTGATTCGGCCAAGGATGGGATTGAAAAATCCATAACGGGAATTTCTAATCGAGGCAATGCATCTGTAAATCCAAAAATCGGGAAATTCTCAATTTCTTCAGTGCTAACTGTTTCGTTCAAGCTGTTGAATTTCCCTGCGTTGATATCTCCGCCATCGGTACCCATTTCTGGGAAAAATACTGGAATTTCTTGTGTTGAGGTATTTTCTGCAAGAACGTTAGCCGTGGAAGGAAGAATATTTGTAGTTGAAGGTAGAACTTCGGTAGTTAAAGGAAAGGAGTTAGTTGAGGGAGATAGAATATCAGCAGTTGAAGTTAGAGCGTTTGAATTTAAAGGAAGAAGGTTAACAGTTGAAGGTGAGCCGTTAGTAGAGGGTGAACGATTGTCAGCGTTTGCCGGAATGGTGAGTTCAACTTCAACTTCTGCTGGAGCTACACCAATGGGATTTCCTTGCGACAAGGATGTTGCTAGGGTTGGTGATTCTTCGTTAGTCTGTTTTTGAGGTAGGTAGTTGCTTGATATCCAATCGAAAAAGCTGTTGCCCTCTTCGTAGAACTGATGAATTCGATTTACTTCCGATAGCGAGACCCGTTTAATTCCTTTGGTTTGACCCATGGGTAATGGGTTGGACGAATTAGGGTATTTAAGGTTGGGAATGGGTGATTTTTGTGTTTGAAACAGATTGGAATGACCGGTGTTTTGTGACACAGGATTGGATAGTGTTACTTCTTCATTTGCAGGTACTTCTGCGACAATGTCTTGTCTTGGGTCTGGTTCTTGTTCTGTTACCTGGCCTGCTACTGTTTCTGAGTCTGGTGTTAGGCTTGTTGTAGAAATTAAAACTTTTTCTGGTTCTTCAGCATCCGACATCGATTCTATCGAAAATGTCTGCTGCTGAATTTCTAAATCGCTTGTTTCGGTAACTTCATCGGTAGGGGGCGTATGGGTAATTGTGGGTTGGGAAACTTCCTCTGTTAGTTGGGTAACTTCCTCTGCTAGTTGTGTTACTTCCTCTGTTAGTTGTGTAACTTCTTCTGTTAGTTGGGTTGCTTTTTCCGTGGGTTGAGCTGGATTCGTGGATGAGGACATTAGATAGTCGTGAAACCACTTTCTATTATTCACCCGCATTGCCGCCATCTCTATCCAATCGCCTGCCTCTGTATGGTTTTGTTTATTATAATAATAAGCGATGAGAACTGTGGGGATGCTGTAAAACGGGTAGGTTTTCGCTAAATCATGAAGTAATGAAACGTCCGATTCCGTAAGCGATTGCGGATTAGAAAGCCAAAATTGAAGTTGAGAAGCGTTTATCATTGTATTAACTACCAATCCAAAGCAATGGCTGCAAAAATTTGTTGTACAAGATTATCGGAAATTTCTTCCGATAATGGAGATTCTACACTTTCAAAGGGCTGATTGGCATCGTAAATTTTAAAGAACGAATATTCCTTTGCAGTGTTTTTTTCTGGGTATTTTGGACAAACGAATTCAACTTTAACTTTAATACTGAATTGGTTTTGAGCGGTTCCAACATCGGCATTTAATGTTGCCGGATCAATTCTATAATCTATAATGCTACCGGAAATTTGGTAATCCCCTTGCTGCGCAACCAGTCCTAATTTTGTCTGAGTTTGGAATTTGGTTTTTAATTTTTCGGTAAAATTGATGCTTAATTGCGGATTTACTAATGCTGCTTCATTGGTAAATAAATCTACTGAAAAAGTTTCTACCCCCGGAGGGATATTGGCGCCGCTAAAGCTATAATTTTTTAAAAAGCAAGAACTTAGTCCAGTTG
>JBJOFM010000330.1:0-9094 GCA_046048755.1 Bacteroidota bacterium
GGTTTCAATTGGGTATTTATCAACTCATGATTAACGCTCAAACGGAAAAACAATGGCAGTGCAATAAAGCTATTATCGATTGTGTGGACAGTAATCCAGATGGGGATTACCCGCAATTAGAAGTTTATTACACCCTAGAAGACAATGAAATTCTTTTGAATTGGATACGTATGGGTATGGCCAAGCTCAATGGATTAAACTTTTTGGATGGCTGCGGCAAATCGGATTGCTATTGGTGTAATTTCGCCAAAAACACTCCCTCCGCTCTGGGGAAAGATCCGTTATCGGACGATATGATTTTGGGTGAATCGGAGACCGAGGATTGGGTGAATGGGATGTAGCAATTATTTTAGGTGGTGAGTTCTAAGCGTCGGCAAGCTTTCTCACAGCATAATTCTTCAGCTTTTTTCCTCGAAGCATTTTCTTCCACAAACCAAACTTCTCCATCAACACTCATTGAAACTTTATGTAAAGCTGTTTTTCTTGAGGTATCCACGTCGTATTCAAATGAAATTTGTTTACGTTGCTGCTGCAACCATTTCATGAATACCGCTTTATAACTCACTGTTGTATGCATAAGTTTATCAATATCCAAATATTGAGCAACCATGCGTTTAACTATAAAATTCTTTGCTGTTGAATATCCTTTATCTAAGTAAATGGCTCCAATTAATGCCTCCAAAGCATTGCCTGCAATGGTTTTCATGGCGGATTTATTGCCCAATAAATCGTTTTTAACTTCCATTAATTCCGCCAATCCCAGCTTATGTGCCATATCGCCCATTTGTTCACGATTGACAATTCTGGTTCTCATTTCGGTAAGAAATCCTTCGTCTTTTTTGGGGAATCGTAGAAAAAGAAGCTCCGCAATTACAGCGTCGAGAATAGCATCGCCCAAAAACTCCAACCGCTCGTTATCAACCACATTATCGGTATCTTCTCTTCGAGTAGTGGAAGAATGTTTTAATGCCTCGCGATAAATACGAATTTTACCCGGGGTTACCCCAGTAACACGATAGACCTTAGCGGCTAAGTCTTTTGATTTTTTGGAGCGAAAAAGAAAATGATTTAACAACCGATGATAGAATTTCTATTCACTAATCCTCAAATTTCTTGAAGATTACGGATGCATTGTGTCCACCAAACCCAAAAGTATTACTCAACGCAGCCCGAACAGTTCTCTTTTCTGCTTTGTTGAAAGTAAGTTTTAGATTAGCGTCAATATCTGGATCGTCTGTGAAATGATTAATAGTAGGGGGAATAATATCTTCGGTGATGGCTAACAAACATGCTACGGCTTCTAATGCTCCAGCACCACCCAGCAAGTGTCCCGTCATACTTTTAGTACTTGAAATATTCAAGTTATAGGCATGTTCTCCAAATACGGTTTTGATGGCTTTGGTTTCAGCAATATCTCCAAGCGGAGTGCTGGTTCCATGAACGTTGATGTAATCAATATCCTCTGCTTTCATGCCAGCATCTTCCAGTGCCATACGCATGACGTTGGAAGCACCTAAACCTTCGGGATGCGGGGCCGTTAAGTGGTAGGCATCGGCAGTCATTCCACCACCAACCATTTCGGCATAAATTTTCGCACCTCTAGCTTTTGCGTGTTCGTATTCCTCAAGGATTAATGACGCTCCTCCCTCTCCCATTACGAAACCATCCCTATCTTTATCAAAGGGTCTAGAAGCAGTAAAAGGATCATCGTTTCTTTCACTCAACGCCTTCATATTACTGAAACCACCTACGGAGGGCTCATTAATACAGGCTTCAGAGCCTCCTGTGACGATAGCGTCGGCTTTCCCCAATCGTATCACGTTAAAAGCATCGATTAGCGCATGAGTAGAAGACGCGCAGGCCGAGACGGTTGCGTAGTTAGGTCCTCTAAAACCATGCCTCATGGAAATAAAGCCGGGAGCAATATCCACAATCATTTTTGGAATAAAGAACGGAGAGAACCTCGGGGTTCCATCGCCCTTTGCATAATCTACAATTTCCTGGAAAAAAGTTGTAAGACCACCGATACCAGCTCCCCAAATAACACCAATCCTGTCTGGATTGTACGTTCCTTGAGTTATGCCGCTGTCTTTTACAGCTTCATCGGCTGCCACCATCGCATAATGAGTAAAAGGATCCATCTTTCTGGATTCTTTTCTATCAATAAACTCTGTGGCGTCAAAGCCTTTTACTTCACACGCAAATTTTACTTTGAACTTTTGGGTATCAAAGCGCGTGATTAATCCAGCACCAGAAACACCCTGGCGCAATCCGGTCCAATAATCCTGGAGCGTGTTACCAATTGGGGTAACCGCTCCAAGACCTGTTACAACAACTCTGCGGAGTTGCATGAATTACTTGTTTTCTTCGATGTAACGTACTGCTTCGCCAACAGTCTGAATCTTTTCAGCCTGTTCATCAGGAATGCTGATGTCGAATTCTTTTTCGAATTCCATGATCAACTCTACTGTGTCCAAGGAATCAGCACCCAAATCGTTAGTAAAACTAGCTTCCATTGTAACTTCTGACTCATCTACGCTGAGCTTATCAACAATGATAGCTTTAACTTTTTCTGCAATTTCTGACATGGTGTTATGGTTTTGTTTTGCGATGCAAATAAACAATTTTTTTTACCGCTAACCATAATAAAATTATTTTTGTCGTAAAATTTTGTCTCAAAAACGTTTCAAATCGCATTTTTTAGAGTTCGAATACAGCTTCGATGTCATTGGTATTCACTCAGTAAACGCCCCACATTACTTGGCTTGGTGTCTAAATGACACTTTTTCTTCTAACTTTCAACTGCATGTGCATGCTTTTGCACTAAATTTGTTGAAAGAAACAATGTCTGAGCACGCAGAATACTATTGGCCGGGCAACGAAGCGCATTCCGAAATGTGGTTAGTTTGCAACAAAGGAAGCCAAGGTTATCTGTATACTGGAAAGCCAGCCCCTGATTATTGGTTAATCATTCGCGATGCCGAAATCATGGGTGGAACTGCGGATTGGATTCAAGGAATTAAAGCCATGAATAATATTCAAATGGTGTTTGAATTTCCTTCAAATCAACTCGAAAAGTTACCGTGGTTACAGCAGCTCAGCCATTTGTAGTAAACCACTATGTACAAAGGTAAATTTAACAAAACCAAAATTGTGGCCACCATTGGCCCAGCAACAAGCAGTGAAGAAATGCTCCAAAAAATCATTCACGCCGGTGTGGATGTTTGTCGTTTAAATTTCTCGCACGGAAGCCATGAAATACACCAAGAAGTTATTGACAGAGTAAGAAAGATAAATTCTACCCTGGGATGCCATGTTGCATTATTGCAGGATTTACAAGGGCCAAAGCTTAGAATTGGCAAAGTGGATGGTGAAATACATTTAGAAGAGGGAAAAACCATCAAAGTTTCAACAATCGAGCAATTATCTACCACCGATATTTTATTTGTAAGCTACCCCATGCTTGTACAAGACTGCAAACCGGGTGAATCTATTTTGTTAAACGATGGTAAAGTAGCATTAACATTCACCAAAGTTATAGACGATCACACCATGGAGGCAGAGGTAGTAGCCGGAGGTGTATTATCATCCAATAAAGGATTCAACCTTCCAAATTCTAAATTATCGGTACCCAGTTTAACCGAAAAAGATTTGCGTGATTTGGACTACGGAATTGCTCAAGATTTGGACTGGGTTGCATTAAGTTTCGTTAGAACCGCAGAGGATATCGTTGATTTAAAACGAAGAATCGCGGAAAAGGGTGCATCCATGAAAGTTATTGCAAAAATTGAAAAACCGGAGGCCTTAGAAAATATAGACGAAATCATTAAAGTAGCCGATGGTATTATGGTGGCCAGAGGGGATTTAGCAGTAGAAGTCCCACTGCAAAAAGTTCCGTTAATCCAAAAAGATATTGTAGAAAAATGTCTAGCGGCCGCTAAACCCGTGATTATCGCCACGCAAATGATGGAAACGATGATTACCGATAGCATGCCAACTCGCGCCGAAATTACAGACGTGGCGAATGCCGTTCTGGATGGTGCCGATGCTGTAATGTTATCCGCCGAAACCTCCGTGGGCAAATATCCATTGAAGGTAATTGAAATCATGTCCAACATCATTGCCGAAATCGAAAATGATCGGAGAGCTTACTACAAAGGCGTAAAACCCAACCCCTCTTCCCCTTCGTTCGCTTCCGATGAGGTTTGTTTTACCGCAGTTCGAATGAGCGACCATTTAAACGCAAAAGCCATTATCGCCATGACCAAAAGTGGTTATACCGGTTATAAAGTAGCTAGCTTCAGACCGCAATCCAATGTTTACATTTTCACCGATAACAAAAAAATGTTAACTACATTGAACTTGGTTTGGGGTGTTCGCGGTTTCTATTACGATAAATTCACTTCAACAGACGATACCTTCCAAGATGTAGTAGACATCCTAAAATCGCACGATTTGGTATCGAAAAACGATTATGTTGTGAATTGCGCAAGTATGCCTATCCATAAAAAACAAAGAACGAATACCATTAAAATCACTCACGTTGATTAAGGAGTTGTAATTTTGCACTTCATGGAAGAATTTGTAAATAAAGTTGCAAATAGCGGCATAATTACCCTGAACTTAGAGGATTACTTCCCCCAAGGAGATAGAAAACTCATCGATATAAAAGACGTGTTGTTTATGGGCATGGTGCTTAGAGAAAAAGATTTTCGTGAATGGGTAAAAACGCACGATTGGTCAACCTATACGGATTGTTTTGTAGCCATACATTGCTCGGCCGATGCCATAGTCCCTACTTGGGCCTATATGCTAATATCCAGCAAACTCGCTTCCATTGCCAAAGAGGTGGTCTTTGGAGATTTATCCGCATTGGAGGCTGTTTTATGGGAAAAAGCACTGAATTCTATTAATCCCTCCGATTATTCAGAAGAAAGAGTTGTTATAAAAGGATGTGGCGACTTACCGGTTACCGCTGCAGCTTATTCACTAATTACGCTAAAACTTACCCCCGTTGTAAAAAGTATCATGTACGGTGAACCTTGTTCTACCGTTCCTATATACAAAGCAAAGTAGTAATTGGATTTCCCTTGTCCTCCTTTCGCAAGAATTGCAATCTTTACTTCCAATTGGCTTTTTGCTGTATTACTTTTTCTCCAATTGCATGGATTTATTACCCGCGTTTAAGGCGTCTTGTGGAACCATCGATAGGCCAGTATAGGTCTTTGTTGTAATTCTCCACGGAATACTAAAGAATTGAAAATCAGGCCTTCCCTCTACCTTTAATTCTAATTTAGAATAATCATCGTTGGATTGCCAAGTTCCAATGTAGGTATCTGTTCCAATAATAACTTTGGCCGGTCCGTTGGTATAGGTTTGCTTTTCCAAAATGTATATTTGATCAGCATAGTTAGCAGTAAGGTCGTTTCCCATGGAATCAATGCCCTTTTTCATGTAGAACTGCTTTCCCAACACCAATAAATCAAAGGCTTTTTGTGCAGAAGTTGCATTATCAACAGAGTCTTTCGGAGGAGTTGGAGGCGGTTTTTCCTCACAACTTGTAAGGGGTAATAGCACAATCACTAAAACCACCATACTCAAAAATGCCAGCAGAAATTTCTTCATGGTTTTTACTGAGCACAATTTACTAAAAATCATCTAAAGTCCAATATTGCATTGGGATTATGATTAAAAAGGTTGATTTTTGCAATTATGCAACGCTGGATTATTGCTGTGGTACTTTGTTTATTTACACGTACCCTATCGGCACAAACTTCCTCCCCTATGGATGCACCAAAAATAGCTCAATCACCCATGAAAGGTATTCATTACACCGTTTCCATACCAGATCCTAATAACCATTACGCCGAAATAACCCTGGAAATTACCAATCCCAAAGCTGGATCTTTAGAGTTTTACATGCCTGTTTGGACACCGGGAAGTTATTTAGTAAGAGAGTTCTCTAAAAACGTAGAGTCTTTTTATTATTCTGTATCCGATGGAAACGTAGACAAATCAGCCTTGATCGCTGCTAACCAATCAGGTACCAATCTAACAAGACCCGTAAAGCAATCCAAAAACACCTGGGTAATATCTATACCAAAAAACACAAAAAAAGTAACGGTTGGCTATCGTGTATATTGCTTTGAACTGAGTGTTCGAACCAGTTACATTGAATCCCAGCAAGCATTATTGAATATGGCCTCCGTGTTAATGACGGCTAAAGGGTATGAGAATTTACCAGGAACAGAATTAGTTTCTTTTCCCAATACATGGCAAAATTATGCATGTACGTTGGATGAAGTACCCAACGGTGGGATCGGGGTTCCACAATTAGGTCCTTCGAGAAGTATAAAATTCAACTACCCAAATTTCGATGAATTGGTAGATGCGCCCCTGCAACTAGGAAATTTCGAAATGTTAAAATTTGAGGTTCGAGGGATTCCGCATTATATAGCTATGGTAGGGTTAAACAATGCCAACGCTCAAAAACTAACAGCAGACATGGCCCTAATATGTGAAACGATGACCCAAATAGTAGATGAGCACCCGTGTAAAAAATATATTTTCTTCGTCCATAACGTTGATAATGGCGGTGGCGGTTTAGAGCACAAAAACTCTTCGGTATTGATGATGCAACGATTAGGATACACCGATCCCGGACGTTACAAAGGATTTTTAGGATTGGTTGCCCACGAATACTTCCATCTTTGGAATGTAAAGAGAATTCGACCCAGAGAATTAGGGCCTTTCAACTACAATCAAGAAAACTACACCACCCTATTGTGGGTTGCCGAAGGGATCACCAGTTACTACGATGAGATTGCATTAATGCGCGCAGGTTTTAGTATGCCTAACGAATTCTTAGGTTCTATGGCAGCATACATTAACAGTCATGAAAATAGACCCGGTTCCAAGGTTGGTAGCGTAAGTGAAATGAGTTTCGATGCTTGGATTAAAGAATATCGACCTAACGAAAACAGTAAAAACAGCACATACAGTTACTATTCCAAGGGTGTAGTAATTGGGGCTTTACTGGATGCATGGATTTGCGTAAAGACCGAGGGCAAGAAATCGCTAGACGATGTAATGAAGTACTTATGGAAGAATTTCGCTTTAAATACAACTAAAAATCCAAACGGTGAAGGTTTTACAGAGCAAGACTTCAAAAAAGCAATAGAAACGATTACAGGTGGCAGTTGTGAACCCTTTTTCTCGAAATTAGTGCACGGGTACGATGATTTACAGCCTGAGATTGACCAAAGTCTGGGTACAAACGGTTTAAAATTAGAAGTTATCAAAACTACCATGTCGAGAGATGTAACAGGGGTAAGCACGGAATTAAATGCTGGAAAAACGGTAGTAAAAACGGTAACTCGAGGAAGCTTTGCAGAACACATAGGAATCCAACCCAATGACGAAATTCTCGCTATCAATGGTTTTAGAGTGGAAAACAATGTGGATGAACTAATGAATAAGACCTATTCTTTTGTTCCCGATAATACAACCAAGGAAATAAAAGGTCAGACTATTTATGTAATCATTGCTAGAGCAGGGATTATTTCAGAGTTATCTGGTCCATTTTCACCCATAAATGAAATTCAGTATAAAATAAAACTCCCATTGCAAGCCACTGCTTCTAAGGAATCAGAAACTCAATTCTGGAATTCAAAAGGAGCCATTCAATATTTCCTTAGAAATAACTGATAATAGTATAGATTCCATTTCGATAGTTTTTACTAAAACAGTTGCATGTTTATTTAATTGTAATTCCGTTCTTTCCAGAGTAAATTAAGTTTAATAATGTCTGCCATCAATTATACAATCGTTGAGGAACCGCGCTTACGGCAATTTGTTACCGACGTATTTATTTCTAAAGGATTTTCCGAAGAACACGCTCAATTATCTGCCGATGTTTTATTGTTAGCCGATTTAAGAGGCATAGATAGTCATGGTGTGGCCCGATTAAGTGGCTATTTGCGTTTAATTGATGCTGGAAGAATAAATCCAACACCAAAATTTTCGGTAGATCGAAGAAAAAAAACGATATCTAACTTAAATGCGGATGGCAGTATTGGGTTAGTTTCGGCACCCTATGCCATGGATCTCGCCATTGAAATGAGTGCAGAATACGGTAGTGGTTGGGTGGGAATTCAACACTCCAATCACTTTGGAATTGCCGCGTATCATGCGATGAAAGCGTTGGATCGAAAAATGATCGGCTTTTCTATGACCAATGCCAGTCCATTGGTAACCACTGCAAGAGGATCTGAAAGAATGTTAGGCACAAACCCGATATGTGTTGCTATTCCAGCTGGTAAGGAACCCGCATTTGTTTTAGATATGGCAACCTCTGCAGCAGCTAATGGGAAATTAGAAATCGCCGAAAGAACCGGCAAACCCATACCCGATGGATGGATTCTAGCAAAAGATGGATCGATGGATTTACAACCGGATGGATTAAAACGAGGCGGAATGCTATTACCATTAGGCTCTGACAATGAACATGGAATTCACAAAGGATTTGGTTTGGGGGCTTGGGTAGATATTTTTTCTGGCGTGTTAACGGGTGCTAATTATGGTCCTTGGGTTCCCCCTTTTGTATCTTTCCTTCAACCGCTGCCCAATTTACCCGGGGATGGACTGGGGCATTTTGTGGGTTGTTGGGAAGTAGATGGTTTTAGAAATTACGATGATTTTTGTAAAAATATGGACCAATGGATACAACGATTTACAGCCACGATTCCATTAGATCCAAATCATCCCGTGATAATTCCCGGTACACCCGAAAGAGAAGAACATGCAAAAAGAATCAAAAATGGGATTCCGTTAGTTGAGGCCGTGATGATTGATTTAGAGCAACTATCGGAAAATACGGGTGTATCCTTCGATTTTTAATCAAATTGATTTTTTAAATGTTATAAATACATTGATTACCCAACTTTTATGAGTAACAGACAGCAAAAATTAAAACTTTGGATTGCCATAGGATTTGTAGTTGCATTTACCGCAATTTCCGTAGTTGCGTACCTGAAAATCCTTAAACCCATCCGTGATAATCGCAGCCAAAGAACAGGTAAATACACCATGAAAC
>JBJOFM010000331.1:0-12351 GCA_046048755.1 Bacteroidota bacterium
GTGCACAAATATAATTCTAACTTCATGGCCAATAATTTTGAAATTAACATCAAATTACCTTTTTTGCAGTAACGATACCCCAAATTATACCCCATGGCTACAGGAAACGCACGAATAAAAATTGAGTTGGAGTACCCCTTACGTTCTTCCCCAACAATAATTTATCAATACATATCCAATCCATCCGGCTTACAAAGCTGGTTTGCCGATCATGTAGGGGTAAAAGGAGGTACACAATATGTTTTTCAATGGGAAGATGGTACCAAAGCGGAAGCCAATCTTGTGAAAAATGTGGTTAATAAATATGTGAAATTCAGCATTCACAATGCACCATCACCGGAAGAGTTTCTAGAATTTAGAATCCAACAAGATGAAATAACCGGCGACGTAGATCTACTAATTACCGAATTTGTCGATAGTGGAGAAGAGGAAATGGCTGCCTCAATTTGGGATGCTGCGGTAGATAATTTGCGATATATTATCGGTGGTTAAGCTCACTGATGGCTAACCATGCCATAAGTCCACAACCCGTTTCTAGTGCATCTTCGTCAATATCAAACCCGGCATTGTGAACACTGATTCCGGTGTTTTTTGCATCCGACTTTGTACCTAATCGATAAAAACAGCTGGGCACCTCTTGAGAATAATAAGAAAAATCTTCTGCCGCCATCCAAATTCCTAAGGGCTCCACATTTTCATTCCCCATATAATCTTGGGCCGATTGTATGCAACGTTCTGTAAGCGATTCATTGTTTTTTAAGAAGGGATAACCGCGCACTATGTTGAAATCCACCGTTCCACCCATGCCTTCAACAATTCCTTTTGCCATACTCAACATTTTTTCGTGGGCAATAGATCTCCAAGATTCATCCAAGGTTCGAAAAGTGCCTTCCAATACAACTTGAGATGGAATTACATTGGTGGCGCCATTTCCAATTATTTTGCCAAATGTAAGAACAGAAGGTAGGGTAGGGTTGGCATTTCTAGAAACAATCTGTTGCAATGAAACAATTAAATTCGCGGCAATCGCAATGGGGTCTACGGTTAAATGAGGCATGGCACCGTGTCCACCTTTTCCATGAATAGTAACATATATCTCATCCGTACTCGCCATGTATAGACCAGGTCTAAATCCTACCTTTCCAGTATATATGGCCGGCATAACATGCTGACCAATCATAACATCAATGTCGGATAAAACGCCGTCTTTAATCATCAAAGAAGCCCCACCAGGTAGTTTTTCCTCCCCCGGTTGAAAAACTAGTTTTACACTTCCTTCAAATTCGTTTCGCATTTCCTGTAATAGCGTGGCAGCACCCAACAAACTGGTGGTGTGCGCGTCATGTCCACAAGCATGCATTACACCTTCTTTTTTAGATCGATAAGGTCTCCCATCGTTCACTTCAACAATTGGAAGGGCATCCATATCAGCTCGTAAACCTACCGTTTTTGAATTAGGATTTTTTCCTTCAATCCTTGCAACAACCCCGGTATTTGCGAGTCGTTGCGTCTGCAATCCTAATGTATTTTGCAAATAGTCCTCAACTAAAGCAGCTGTTTCGTGCTCTTGAAAAGACAATTCTGGATTTTCGTGGATTTTTCTACGAATTTCTATCAATTTAGGCAATAACGACTTTGCCTTTTCTTGGATTGCCAATTTGTTTACCATGGTTATTTGGATTTTCCCGATTGTAGGAGGTTCTTTGCAAATCTAATATCTTTTTTAGAGTATATTAGTAGTTGCATTTTTTCATATGATCACCGAACAATCCATACAACATCTGTTATCCGTAGTGCCAATTGATGAGGTTGTTGGAGATTATGTATCACTGAGAAAAAGCGGTTCCCGATACAAAGCCCCTTGTCCGTTTCACAATGAAAAGACCCCAAGTTTTGTAGTGTCTCCTTCACTGGGGATTTACAAGTGTTTTGGCTGTCAAAAAGGGGGTAACGCGATTCAGTTTTTGATGGATATTGATAATCTGTCGTTCGCAGAATCTGCTAGAATTTTGGCCAATCGGTACGGAATTACCTTAGAGGAAACTAGAACCACCGAGGATCAAGACAACTATAAAGAAAAGCAATTACATCGAGAATCAATTCAGGCGGCGGTTGATTTTGCGGCCGATTATTTTCAGCAACAACTTCACGAAACAGAAGAGGGTACCTCCATTGCGTTGCCCTATTTTAGGGAGCGTGGTTTTACTCAAGAAACTATTAAAAAATGGCAATTAGGCTATAATCCCGAAGCATGGGAATCGCTTACCACAGCAGCAATGCAAAAAGGATATAAGTCGGATTTCTTATTAGAAGCAGGGTTAATTAAACAACGAGATAATGGATCGTTTTATGATCTGTTCCGACATCGAGTGATTTTCCCAATTCACAGTGTTGTTGGTAAAGTAATTGGATTTGGCGGACGGAAAATGGGTAATGCCGATAATGCGCCCAAATACGTAAATTCTCCTGAAACAGAACTGTATAAAAAAAGTGAGGTTCTTTTTGGCGTATTTCAAGCAAAAAATTCCATTAAAAAGAGAGATAAAGTACTATTGTGTGAAGGGTACACCGATGTCATAACCCTACACCAAAATGGAGTGGATAATGCAGTTGCTAGCAGCGGTACTGCGTTAACCCCTGGCCAAATTAAATTGGTGAAACGATTTACCGAAAACGTAACCGTAATATACGATGGCGATCCTGCTGGAATTAAAGCTTCCTTACGGGGAATTGATCTGTTGTTAGAAGAAGATTTAAATGTTCGAGTAGTGTTATTGCCCGAAGGGGAAGACCCCGATTCATACTGTCAACAGCTAGGTGGAGAAGAATTTGCACGATTCATCGATCAAAATGAAAAAACCTTTATCGTTTTTAAAGCAGAGCTATTGCTTAAAGAGACCGCCGGAGATCCTTTAAAAAAATCAGATGCGGTAAAGGAAATATTAAAAAGCGTTTCTTTAATCAAAGATGGATTAAAACGAAGTACGCTTGTTCAACAATTGGCTACTGTTTGCCAAATGGAGGAAGTAATATTATCTGCAGAGTTGGGTAAATTACTTCGAAAAGAAAAACTAAAAGAAAGTCAGCAACTGCTGAATAATGTCACCCAATCTACACAAGAATTGGTTTCAGAGCCGAAAATCCAAGAACCCCTGACCGATAAAGAACAGGAACTTGGTTTTTTTAGATTGATGCTATTGCATGGCAATAAACCGGCGTTTGAAGAGGCTACCTTATTCGAGTTTTTAAAACAAAAAATTCAGGCCGATGATTTTTTAGAATTTCATGAGCCTTTTGCCCAAGAATTAGCACCATACTTTTTTGATGTAGAAGAAACACCGGATGCGAATTACTTTCTGAACCATCCAAACGAAGAAATTGCTCGATGGGCAGCCGGTGAATTAACCATTAGCCATGAATTGAGCGATGCATTTGCCGCTAATTTAATTGATGTTAGCACCGAGGAAACTCAATACTTAGAAGTTGCTATTAACTTGTTATTGCACTTCAAACGTAAAAAAATTGATAAACTGATTAATACCAAATTATTAGAACTGAAAAATCCCGATTGCGACATGGAAGAATTGTTGTTATATGTGGAATTTTTGAACGAACAAAAACGGGAAATTGCCTCCGTTTTAGGGATGGCTGTGAGCAATATGTGGATTAATTGATTATTAATTAATCAGTTGCATTTTTAGAACTTTCTTATCTTTGTATTTATGCTCAGAAGCAAGTGGATTTTTCCAACCACGGTTCTGATTTTGTGTAGTGCGGCAGTGATTGGAAAAGCAACCTTTGAAACTTCTAAGACATCTTTAATTAAGGCGTCGGATACTGCAATTGTATTGCGGAAAGATTCCCTATTTTTTGATACTTTGGCCTTATCGTTGAAGAAAATCCCCCCCGTTATGGCCATGCATCATGTGGCTTTAGAAGCAATTCCTCAGTGGGCAAATATATTTACAGCCGTGAAAATAATAGAATCAGGAGTAGACGGTCAGTATTCCAAATATTCTCGATTATATAATAATTTGGTAGGAATGCGATACCCCAGATCTAGGAAAACTACTGCTGTAGCTAAATCCAAAACAAATTATTCGATTTACGCATCTTGGTACGATTGTATCCTCGATTTTGGGATGTATTTGGACGGTATAAATCGGAGTTTTGCTAAAAAAAGGGGCAGACCTACCCAAAGCGACCAGGAAATGGTTAAATATCTATACGGAATCTACAACACCAATGTTCGTTGGAGAAATGATGTGTTGAAAGTGTTGGATAAGATTCAAGAATCCAATTCACCGAAAGAACCAGCGATTATGTTCAACGATCCTGCGCTGAGTGTTCCTTCAGAGAATTAGTGAGTTCTCAGTGTTTTCGAGATGACCAGATTTGGAAGCTGGAAAATAGAAAAGCAATTACAAAACTGAGCAAGTTTAACCCAAAAATTGCAGTGTAATTCCAATAGCCCGAAGTGATGGATTGCGCAGAAATTCCAGCTGGAATTTCTGGTATAATGGCAAAAAATCCTGAAATAAGTCCGCCCACAATAATTCCCAATTCTAAGAATATAAATATCATCGCCATCGCTTTACCTCGATGCAATTCTCCAGCGGTATCCGACCCCCACGCAAATAAACTGGGAGCATTAAATCCTTGACCTAATCCATAACACAAAGCAGAAATAACAAAAAATAGTTCAATATTTAATGGCATTTTTAATGAAATTCCTACCAAAATCGCCATCGAAATTATTTGAAAAAAAGTACCAATACTTGTGCTCCATGCTCTGCCTAATTTATCTGAAATTCGGCCACTGATTAATCTGAAAAAAAGAGAAGTTGCAATATAAATACTTAGGTAATAGCCTTTGTCTTTGTATCCCAAAGATTGCGTAAAGTCGGGCATAATTGTTAGTAATGTACCCAAGGAAATACAAACCAGTCCCATTAATAACGAGGGTTTCCATGCTGGCCAATAAAACAGAGCGGAAATTTTGAATTCAAATTTATTTTTCTGTGACTTTATAGGTTTTGTTTCGGGTAACCATTGAAATAAAAGTATGGCGATTGCTGCGAATCCTGAGCTAAAATAAAATAACCAATTCGAGCCCAAGTGAAATGCAATTTTTGCACCTAGAATATACCCCAAGGTGGTTCCCATATTATTGAACATACCTTGCCACCCCATGGCTCTGCCTCTATGACTCTCGGGTACAACGTCGGCTGTGTATGCAGTAAATCCTGTAGGTGTAAAACCAGTAGAAAACCCATGAAAAACACGTACCCATAAAAAAGTTATTGCCGATCCAGCCATTGGGTAAAACCAACCAGAGATCAAACAAAATAAACAGCCACCGATCATAACTACCTTTCGACCAATATTATCGGCCAACCAGCCACTAAATGGTCGGGCAACAAGAGCACTGAATGAAAATAATGGAATAATCCAACTAACGTAAGCATCACCTCCGCGTGAACGTAATTCAGTGGCTAATTCTGGAAGTATGATATTGAAGGAAAGGAAGAAACTAAGAGCACCAATACACATAATCCAAAACTCTCTAGGAAATTTTGAATTGTTTGAGGACAATTTTTGACTATACATCAATACTTCCCTACCAATGGCATAACACGGCCTTTCCCAAAAGCCTTGGAGCTAACGCGGAGAATAGGAGGTGCTTGATAGCGTTTGTATTCACTACCATTTACCAATGAAATAACCTTGTCTACAGTAGATGGTTCGTATCCTAGGGTAATTATTTCATCTCTACCTCGTTTTAATTCAATATAATTTTTTAGAATTTCATCCAATACTTCATACGGCGGCAAAGAATCTTGATCTTTCTGACCCGGTCTTAATTCTGCCGATGGAGCTTTATCAATAATATTTTGAGGGATTAATTCTGAATTTCTATTAATGTACTTTGCTAATGCATAAACCTGTGTTTTGTACACATCTCCGATAGGAGATAGAGCTCCGCATAAATCTCCGTACAACGTAGAATAGCCAACACTCATCTCACTCTTATTGCTTGTGTTTAATAGAATATAACCAAATTTATTGCTGATACCCATCAATAAAACGGCCCTCGATCTTGCTTGAATATTTTCCTCTGCCAAGGAGAAAGGTAAATTTTTGAAGAGGGGTTTTAACGTCTTTATGTAGCTGTTGTAGATGTCCTCAATGGGAAGTGTTATTGGACTATTATCTAATCGTCTGGATAAATCTAAAGCATCGTTGATACTATGATCAGAGCTATACATGGAAGGCATCAAAATTGGGTGGACATTATTTGCTCCCAATGCCTCCGTTGCCAATGCTTGAATCACAGCACTGTCAATACCTCCGCTTGCTCCAAAAGTAGCAGATTTGAACCCCATCTTCGAAAAATAATCCCGGATTCCAAATACTAACGATTGGTGTAATAAAGCGATATCATTCGTTTCAAGTGGTACAGACTTTTCAGCAATGAATTTGCCGTTTTGATACTGCAAGTAAGCCACCGATTCGTCAAAACTAGGTAATTGTGCCGCTACTTCGCCACTGGCATTGATTGCGCGAGAACTTCCATCAAATAATAATTCGGTATGAACCCCCACCTGATTACAATACAAAACGGGTACACCAAATCTGCTTGCTTGTCCCGCAAAAACTCGATTTCTCAAGGATTGCTTGCCGATATGAAAAGGCGATGCAGATGGATTTATTATAATTTCAGCCCCCAATTTCACCAAATCTTCCCCGGGATGCTGTAAATATTCAAAATCATTGTAAATATCCCAGAGGTCTTCACAGATGGCAATGCCTATTTTAGTGCCTTTGAAGTCAATTACTTGGGGCGTGTTCCCAGGTTCAAAATATCTACGTTCATTAAATACATCGTATGTTGGAAGCAGTGTTTTGGGTACGATATACTCGATTTTTCCATCGTTGATGAAACAGCAAACATTTTGTAACTGTCTGCCTTTTCCTGAATTGCGCATAACTCCACCTACCACAGCAGCAATTCCATCGCAAGCCATGGCTACTGCCTCTAAGCTTTGTTCACATTTCTCAACAAACCATGGATAATCCAATAAATCATCCGGGGAATAACCGCAAACCGATAATTCTGAAAAAACTACTAAATCGGTTTTGCTTTGCTTTGCTTCAAATAATACATCGGCAATTTTTGCTGTATTACGTTCAAAATCACCAACCTTATAATTTAATTGAGCTAAGGCAATCTTTAGATTAGCCATGTATTTATAATCAGAAAATAATACCCATGTTGATGGCAATCATGTTGCTGCGGGCGTTTACTCGTTTGTCTTTGAAAAAGTCGTTGATAGCATTGTCAAAACGCAAACCAGCAGTAAATCGAGTATTTCCAGTAAGTTTATAATCCAAACCAACTCCAATGATAGCAGGGAATCGTACACGAGCAACATCGTCCTTGAAATCATATTCTTTCTCACCTACAGCAGAACCAACTACATTTGTTCCTGAGAATTGGTATACATCATCGGCCTCTAAATTGGGATCATGGAATGAAATCCCTTTATTATCGGGATATACACGCTGTTGAGTTCCAATAGTAGTTGTGGTTAATCTACTTCTCATCATGAAAGACGGTGCAATTCCCACTTGGATGTAATACTTCATGTTCCCAATTTCTTGGGTTTTCATTTTAATTCCCAACGGGATCTGTAAATATTGATTTGAATAATTAAATTCTAATTCTCCACCTTTGAAACTAGTAGTATCGTATCCACCACCTATTTTTGGGGTCACATTTTTCATGGTTGTGGTTGAGGCAACCTTTACGGGGATCGTACTTACGTTTAATTCCGTGGAAAAGAAATAATTCCCGCTGTTACCCAATGCAAAATCCCCGGTAAGACCATACGTAAAACCAACACCTGCACCATTGGCTTTCATCGAACCGCTTTGGATTTTAGCCCAAGCAATATTGGGGCTAATTCGTATCCCTAACTCCATTGTATTCAATGTTTGTGAGGTAGATTGACTAAAAAGCGCGCTACTAATCATCGCAGTTAAGCCAAAAGTGATGTTTCTTTGTAGTTTCATAATCGTATTCATGCAAAATTCTATAAAATTTACACCAAACAAACTATGGATTTATCCCCTTGTTTGGGTAATTCTGTTTTCTTGTACACAAAAGGGGAATGATTCCCTCAAATTGAAGCCGAAAATAGAATATAAATCGTTCGTAAGTGAATTAGATAGCTTACGACTAAACGGATGTAAAGCCGATGATATTGTTAGCTTAAAGAAAAAACATGGTCGATTCTTTGATTTATGGTGGCACGAAGTGATGGGATTAGGCGTTCTTAATATGGCACCGGATTCAGTTAAAGCCGCCCAGTTTCAGTATTGGATGAATCAAAATTCACGCGTATTTTTATGGGTTAAAGATCATTACCAGCGTGAAACTGAATATCAGGATTTGCTAAATGATGCGTTGATTAAATTGCAGGGGGAACTCAATGCATTCAATGATTCGCAAATTGCGAATTTTGTGGTGTACGATTATTTATCCCAATTTAGTAATTATAGTACGTTTACCGATGAACAAACCGTTATGGAGAACGGTAAAAATCAAAAAAAATATATACTAGCCTACAGCAAAGAAATGTTTCTAAACGATACATTTCCCGTTTATTCCCAACTAGATTTACCGTCTTTTTTTACGAAATACTGTGCAACAAACCAAATTGCTTACCAATTAATTATAGGGTATGTTAAAATGCGTTATGAACCCAATTATATTAGGAAATCAATGTTGGATGAAGCCGTTTTTCAAGGTAAATTATGGCATTCGGCACTAGAAGCATTTCCTTCCAAAAAGCCATGGGAAGTCTTGGGCTTCACAGAGAAAGAATGGCAGTGGCTCGAAAGTCAAGAAGGGCAAATTTGGAAACATTTTATCGATAATAAATTGCTTTTTAATACCCGCTTTCAAGATTATAAACGCTACTTTGCTTATGGGTTGAAAACTTTTGGTGGGGGTGTCCCGGAAGACTGTCCGCCGCTAATAGGAAATTATATCGGACTTAGAATTGTACAGGCTTGGGTAAAACAACAAGGTGATTACAACCTATATAATTTATGGAAGGTTAAAGATGCTAATTCCGTTTTACAACAATCAACGTATAATCCAATAAAATAAGAGAATTATGAATCAAGAATTATTCAATTACATGCAACCCCGATTAAAGGAAAATCAATTTATACAGTATATCGGTTTGCAATTGGACGATATCGATGCTGGATTCGCAGAAATGCATATCGACATTGAACACCACCACATGCAACACACAGGTTTTACACATGGTGGTGTTACTGCTACAATTTGTGATGTTGTTACGGGAATTTCGGCCTATACAACCGCTCCCAAAGGCTTGAATGTAGTTACCGTAGATTTAAAAGTTAGCTATGTTAATCCTTCCACAGCTCCCAGAATTAAAGCAATAGGTAAAGTGAAGAAAAGTGGTAAGTCGTTGATTTTCTGCGAAGGAGAGGTCTACGATATTTTTGCAAATGGCGATGAGAAATTAGTGGCGACGTGCGTTTCTATTATGGCTGCCGTTGATATCCCTACGGTTTCTTCCAAGTGAAAATTATCGGCTAACTTTGCGAAATGAAATACCGGCAGATTCTGTATTCTAATTATCATACCACCCAAAGCGGCCGGGCTTCATTAACCACTGCCAAGGAGCTGTTTGATCGAGAGGCACTTCAATTTACCCAGGAAATTCTACCATTGCTTCAGGGAGTTCCCCAAGAGGCACATATATTTGATTTAGGTTGCGGAAGTGGCAGTTTATTAAGCGCTTTATCCAACGAAGGGTTTACAAATATTTCGGGTATGGATTTAAGCGAAGAGCAAGTGGATTTAGCTCATTCTTTAGGGGTTAATGCCGTAAAGCAAGGTAATGGATTGGAATATTTAGAAACCTGTGAAAAACAATTCGACGTAATTCTTGGGATGGATATTATCGAGCATTTTACCAAAGACGAATTGGTTGAATTACTGCAAAAAATTAAACATGCCTTAAAGCCTAATGGATTGGCCATATTTAGAACACCCAATCTTGATTCCCCGATGGCCACCGTTTTTGCAAATGGAGATTTCACTCACGAAAACTACATGAATGCATCCTCGGCTCAGCAAGTTCTGATGGCTGTTGGGTTTTCAAAAGTTGAGGTTTTATCTAGTTTCATGCGCGTTTCGCCAATTTGGAAGGAATGGATCCGAAATTTTTTATATAAGTGCATGGTTGTTCGCTTGAAATTACAATTGTTTGCAACAGCTAGAAGTACTCGAAATATAGTTTTTACTCCCAATATGCTTATAAAAGCATCGAATAAAAAAAGTACATTTTAACCGACTATGAATCAGCCAAAAATCGCCTGTATCACTGGAGCCAGTAGTGGAATTGGAGAAGCAACTGCTCATGCTCTTTTTGGGTTGGGCTATCGTTTAATTATCATGGCTAGGCGGGCCGATCGTTTGGAAAAGGTTACGGAAGAACTGAAAGCCAAAGGAGCGGATGTATTACCCGTTGTTTTGGATGTTAGAAACTCCGAATCGGTAAAAAATGCCTTTGAACAATTGCCAGATGAATGGAAAAGCATCGATGTTTTAGTAAATAATGCCGGATTAGCACAGGGATTATCAAAAATATTTGATGGAAATATTGCCCATTGGGATGCTATGATTGATACCAATATAAAAGGGTTACTATACGTTAGCAGGCAAGTATTACCGGGTATGATAGAGAGGCAGTCTGGTCACGTAATTAATATCGGATCTATAGCGGGCAAGGAAGTCTATGATAAAGGGAATGTATATTGTTCTACTAAGTTTGCAGTGGACGCTATTACTAAATCCATGCGAATTGAAACGGCAGAGCACGGCATTAAAGTAACAGGAATTCATCCCGGTGCGGCCGAAACCGAATTTTCTATAGTTCGTTTTGAGGGAGATACTGAACGAGCGAAAGCAGTTTATCAAGGATTTGAAAATTTGGTAGCCGAAGATGTTGCCGATGCTGTTGCTTGGGTAGTGAGTAGAAAACCGCATGTAAATATCAATGATTTAGTAATCATGCCGCAAGCACAAGCTGTTGCAGGAGTGATTGTTCGTAAATAAGTTTTTTTCCAGAGAATTTGAAGTTCTATGAGCAATAAAAATAAAAATAAGAATGGTGTTGTCTATTCAACGGATCCCAATTTCTCGTATAATTCAGAATCGGAAGAACAAGAAACCATACCTGCTTCGCAACAAGTGTTATATGTTAGGAGAGAGGTAAGAAATGGAAAACCTTGTGTAGTAATTAAGGAATTTATCGGTTCTGCCCAAGATCTTAAAGAGTTGGAGAGAAAATTAAAAAATCACTGTGGAGTGGGGGGATCGGCAAAAGAAGGAGATATTATCATTCAAGGCGATTTGCATGCCAAGGTAAAATCATTTTTGCAAGGCCAAGGGTATAAAACCAAAGGATAACCTATTCAAGGGATTAATCCTATGGAGGTGGATTGTACCTTACCGCTCTCCGACTTTCCGCAATCTCTAAAACGAGTGTACCTCTTTTTTTAAGAATGATTATTTCTTCAGTTTGTCTTTAAATTCTTTTTTGAATTTTTCCACTTTAGCGCCAACCACATAAACACAATATTGATTTTCTGGATTATTTGTAAAGTAGTCTTGATGATAATCCTCAGCGGCGAAATAATTTTCTAAAGGAATAATTTCGGTAACTATATTACCCTCCCAAAGACCAGAGGATTTAACCGCTTCTTTACTAGCTAAAGCAATGATTTTTTGTGCTTCGTTTTGATAGTAAATACCGCTTCTATATTGCGTGCCAATATCATTTCCTTGTCGATTCAATGTAGTAGGATCGTGAATTCTCCAAAAAACCTCCAACAATTCTTGGTAACTAATTTTATTCGTATCGTAGGTGATTTTAACTACTTCGGCATGCTTGGTGGTTCCAGAACAAACTTCTTCGTAGGTTGGATTCATTTTCGTACCGTTGCTATATCCGCATTCAATGGCTGTTACACCGTCTAGTTTTTGGTAAACGGCATCCAGGCACCAAAAGCAACCTCCGGCTAAAACTGCGGTTTCATTGCCCTGGGATTTTTCGTTTGAACTCATAGCGCGAATTTCTTTGTTTTTATTGGAATTAATGTCGTTTTTCTCTTCGGAATTGTTTTGATTTTTTGATAAAAATCCACCACAAGAAAGTAAAATCCAGGAAGAAAAACCCGAAATTAATAAAGCATATACATTATTTTGTTTCATGCAACAACGTATTAATGAGTGATATACTG
>JBJOFM010000332.1:0-8538 GCA_046048755.1 Bacteroidota bacterium
ACCTTGTTTAAGTCAGCAAGAAATTGATCAGGTATTTGATGTGTTGCAACAATCAGAAGCGTTGCTTACATCGCACGCGGATGTGGAGTTATCTTTTGATGAACACGGGAAGTTGTTTGTACTTCAAATGAGGCCCATCACTACGTTGGATAGCAATACTATTGAAATTTTAGACAATACCAACATCGTTGAGAGTTATCCCGGAATTACATTACCGCTGAGTTTTACATTCGCCAAACAAGCATATCAAAATTTATTCGAAAACAGTGCAAGGTATTTTTGGATTGATGAAGTATGGGTAAAACAACAAAAGGACGTATTTGAGCATTTAATTGCCCATCCTTACGGTAGAGTTTATTACCGATTGGATAATTGGTATCGATTAACAGTAATGGTTTATAATTCTCCTAGCGCCATGAAAGCCTGGGAGTCGGCCGTTGGGTTATCCCAACCCATCCAAGTAAATTCCAAGCCCAGCTCTATTCAGAAGCTTAAAATAATCTTGGCGATTGTATGGATAATTATTCGATTTAGACAAGGTAATCGTAAGTTTTTTCAATCCTTTGCGGTTCATTATTCTAGGTTTAAAGATTTTCGAAATCAAACCGCGTCTCCCGCCGAATTATGGCCGTATTTTCAAAAATTAATGCAACAGACCTACCGCGATTGGCCTTTAACCGTGGTTAATGATTTTTTAGCGTTTAAGGTATTTGCTTGGTTACAATCTCTGATAAAACGATGGGGAATTTCGGAAAACGAGGAATTCGCCAATGAACTGATTAGTGGATATGGGGAAGTGGATTCCGAGTTGTCGGTTATTCACTTGCTGCAACTAAAAGAACAGATTTTAGCCGATAATTATTTAAACACTATTTTACAGTCTGATCCGAATCAATTACTCGATTTTGTTTCAAACCATCCAACCCATTCCTTCTCCCAAGCTTGGAATACCTATCTTGAACGATTTGGCGATAGAACCTTTGCTGAGTTGAAATTGGAAACCGTAACCCCAAAGCAACAACCGATATTACTTATCGATTTGATTAAATCGCAAATTGACAGCCCATTAACTGCGGATACATTTGTTGAAAATAGCAAGAAATTACGAGTACAGGCATGGCAATTGGTAAAGCATCGTTTGGGAATAGGAAATCCCAAATATTGGATTTTCAAGTGGGTAGCAAATTTGGCAGCATTCGGAGTGATGAGCCGAGAAAATATGCGTTTTTGCAGGACAAGAATGTATGGAGCAAGCCGAGAAATATTCTTACAAATTGGAAGTTGGATGCAAGAGGACGGATTCATTGTGGAGTCAAGAGATATATTTTATCTTACCATGGCGGAATTGCAAGACTATTGTTTGTATGGGAGTAGTGGTTCATCCGACGGGGTAACATTTTCATCGTTAATTAGTAAACGAAAAGAGGATTACGCCCAATATCCGGAGATTGAATTGCCGGATAGAATTGTTTATCAGCACAACGATTTGCCAATTTTTCAAACCAAGAGTTCCCAAAATCCAGAATATCAAGCATCGGAAATTATTCAGTCTTGGCAAGGTGTGGCGGTTTCAAAAGGTACGGTAGAATCCGAAGTGGTAGTAATGTTGGAACCGAACTTAACTGCGGATGTGCGCGGTAAAGTTTTGGTAAGTAAAATGACGGATCCAGGGTGGGTGTTTTTGATGTCTCAAGCCAGCGCACTAATTTCTGAAAAAGGCTCGCTGTTGAGTCACACAGCCATCGTTGGACGAGAATTGGGTATCCCTGTTGTGGTGGCAATCCCCGGTATTACTAAGGCACTAAAAACGGGTGATAAAATACGCGTTAACGGATCCACGGGTGTTGTGGAAAGGTGCTGATATCTCCTTGCCACCATTCGTTTTTTGAGCCTTCCTTAACGGTTATTGGCCAACGATTTTGACCACAATGTTTTATTAAGGTTCTTCGTAATGCAGCGGGCCAAAAAGCATGCAAACGGTAATTTCCAGCGGGGATTTTTCCGAGTTGTATCAGTAAATGATAAACATTGGATGCACAACGTTCCCCGAAAAATGAGTAATCCATGCTGGCTTGCATACAGTTATGTTTGAAATAGTCATGCAATTCAGTTAGCTCTGATTCCGTGGCCGGGATGTAAAAGCAGGTTTCGCGTTTTTCAGCCACAATATATTCCCATTCTTCGATGCTGTAATTGTGGAATTCGCTATTAAATGGAGTTTTATTGATCAGGTGGATATTGTTAGCATCCTTATAATAAAAACCAAACACGCGATCTCCAATCTGCATGGCAACATGTCCACCCCACAAGCCGCCTACATTAGGTCTCAGTATGGTGGATTGTTTATCGTTAAGTTTTATATCGGCAATTTTTATATCGGGATTTAAAGAAGCATTTTCCGTTACCTCATTTTGCAGAAACCGGGGTTTCGCTATGCTTCCATGAAACATTCGAACCAATAGGGTGTCGCTATAAACTGGACTTCGAGACATCGAAAAGCGGATAATTCTAATAAAATTAATAAATACCTGGAATCAAACGCTTGGTTTTGGCGGCAAAAGACTTCCACTGTTCTCCAAAATGCTCAGCCAATGCTTGTTCCTCCAAGGGTATTCTCTGATATAAAGTTAATCCATTCACCAAAAGGAGGAGTACGATTGAAACAAAATTGTTCATTACCAATCCCAAACCTAAATAATACATCAACAGTCCGGTATAACTGGGATGTCGCATCCATCGATACACCCCATCCGTTTTTAATTGATGGTTTTCTAAAATACTGATTTTTACGGTAAAGGATCGTTTTAAACTCAAAATAGCCACCCACCGTAATGCCAATCCACTAATGAACAGGAAGAATCCAACGATAAAAATTGTGGGATTTACTGCTTTAAACCATTGTCCCCAACCTTGGTATAGGCAAATAAAGGAGGCAATAATGCCTGACGGGTACAAAATTCGGAACCATAAAATAGTTTTTCCGTCATAAGACTTTAGCAAATCCTGCGGTTTTGCATTGCGCGTAACATTGACTAAAATTCCAGAAAATGCTATGATGGCAATCATTCCGAACGAGATCCAAAGGATTTGATGATTTGAAATGGATAGATTTAAGTAGGTGTTCATGGGGTAGTTACAGGTAACTTGAGGACGATGTATGGGTTGTTTTTGTGTGAATTATACATGCGAATGCTATCATTTTTGTTGATTGGGACGATTTTTAAGTACCCAATACAAGCCTTTGGCATTGGAAATAAGTTGGGGTAATACCAGTAAAACAATTATTTCTTCGATGGCCGATAAAAATCCCCAAATCATGGCGGTGAGATATAGACCCATGTAATAATCATCGGCAAATAAAATAAAGAAGAATATTCCTTGAATATACCCGCCTACGCGCGTTGAATACATGTGTAAACTGGGAAATTTTTTAAATTTAAGGAAGCTAATGAGGTTATACAGTAAAATCAATCCGATAAAAACCCAAAGCATCCAACCCAAGCTTCCCAATTCTTCATATTTAAATGTATAAATACCACTTACTGCCGCAATGTAGGTTCCGTAATCGGCCAATGAGTCTAAACGGGCACCTAAATCGGTCTGTAATTTAAACGTTCGGGCAATCCAACCGTCTAATATGTCTGTTATTAGATTAATGCATAAAATCCAGGCGAATACACCTTCGTTTTGCGAATATATTAGCCATATTAATAAAGGGAACGAAGCTAATCGATAGGCACTTAGGAAATTGGGCAAAGTGAAATTGGTGGTGGGGGCGTTTGTATTCATAACTCTAACATTAAAAGTTCTTTTTTATTTTCAGTTTCACCAAAATCCATGAAAAAATCCAGTGGGTTAAACTATTTTGAACCGTTAGGTACAGTATTGGTATTAAATAATAGATCGAGAAATCGGAGTGTTTGCCATCATCCAAACCGTAGGTAATAATAAGGATAATACTTCCCACCGCTACCGAAAAGGAAGAGTCTAATTTATCCAAAATCGTAAAAAACCAGCGATATTTTCCGGCAGATTCACCGGGACCGATTCCCAATTTTCGTTTTAACCAGGAATTGGGTAGTTCTCCAAGTACGTAAAAAACACCAATCCAAAATCCAATACCCAATGGGGGTAATGGCAGGTGTATGCTATAATTCCATAATCGCCAGAAAAATTGTACAAACAATTCTGTGCAAATCGACATAATAACTAAGCCGCGCCAGGTTTTGTTTGCACCAAACAGTTTTTCATGAATTGGGACTTCCAAAAATGGGAATGCTCCGCGCTTTACCAATACCATGTGAAGGCTATTGCTGAAAATTAAAGGTAGGAGAACTAAATGAAAATTGTAACCAAAAACTTGAAGAAATGCGTAAAGAAATTCCCTCAGCAACTATTAATCTATTTTTTGTAGCAAGTTATACAAATGCAGTGCTGTTTTTAAAACTCTGGAAGAGAAATCGTATTTGGATACGATTCCGGAAACTTCATAAAATGAAAATCTTGACACAATTAAACATTTCAATGTGTATTTGAATGCAAGTTTGCTGTCTTCCCACGTATAGTAAGGAGTGCAGTCTCGATAGAAATTTAGGTAAATCAATAATTCTGCCTCGGGTGTAGTTGGTGTAAGTACAAAACTCAGCAACTCCATAATATCCCGATGGGGTAGGTCACGCATACACAACTCCCAATCGTATATGCAAGTCGTTCCGTCTTTCAAAATCATAATGTTTCGAGGATTGAAATCGTTATGAATCAAGGTGGGCTTTATGTCGATAGCATTAAATTCTGCTTCTAAATCCGTATAATCAACCCCTTCCAACCATTGAATTTCCTCATTAGTTAAGTGAAATGCGTGGGCTGCGTCTTGTTTATTATTTCGCAAATGCTGGGTAAGGGTTATGATTATTTCACGGTACAGTTCTGCATTTCTCCAAGGCTGTTGAATTGGAATGTCTAATCCGGTACTGCTGGCTTTTTTACTTAGTAAATGAAATTGATGTATGGCCAATAGCGTGTTTTTAATCGCTTCTTCCGACCATAAATGGGGTTGGTTTTCCGAATTCAACAACAAGACAGAATTGGGATGGATATACTCTTGCAGTAGCAAGAAAATTTCACGGTGTTCATCCTGCCAATCTCCAAAATGCTCGGGGGCATGTGGGAATTTCGATTGAAGTAAAAATCGATTTATGGCAATTTCTTTGGTATGACAATGGTTGTATTCGAGTGTTAATTTGTTGATTATTAATAGTTCAGCAATTCTTGTATTGATGGATGCGGCAACCAGTTGTAGGCCTTTAATTATTTCATCGCTGAGTGATTTTGCTTTAAGTAGCAGTAATCCGTTGGGCGATTGATTCACTCGAATGGGGTAATAACCGTTGAGTTTTTTGCTCACCTTTCCACTGAGTTGGGATAAAATTCCGTGATCAAGGCCAGGCAGCTCTATCCATTCTATGGTATCAATTTTTGGCGCTTTTGGGGATTTTAGACAAGCAGAAATAAATTGCGAGTCAATTTCGGATTTCAACAACCAGTTTACCGGTTTATTTCTTCCTAACTTTTCGTGTGCTTTGGCAAATTCTCCGCTAACGATGGCGGAATAAGTAGAAATCTCTAAACCCAAGGCAAAACCTGCAATTAATTGAGCAAATCGGGTTAATTTTCCATTGCCTTTGCATCCCATAAGCGCTAATGCCTCGGATTGTTTTGCAAGGTGAGTGCCACCCCCTATAGTTCCAACAACCAAATTGGGTAGGGTAAGGTGTAAACGGAGTCCGTTTTGGGTTCGATCGACTTGCAAAAATCCCGTGCCCGATTCATGAATGCTTGCTAAATCTTGTCCTGTTGCAACAAAAATGGCGGCGATGGCATTGGCAACGTTTATATTGTATCCAACCATGCCGTCTTTTTTTGCCAAGGATTGTGAAGGTGCTAGAAATTTTAAAATATCATCGGCTGTAGTTCTCAAAACTTCCTGAATTACGGCATCAGAAATTTCACACTCCGCAGAAACTTTGCATCCGCGTCCGTGCTGAATATTATGCTGTGATATTTTTTTATCCGATGCTCCGTTCCCCTCCACCACAAAATCCAGAATTTTACCAACGTGCAATAACTCAAATTCTTGTTTGATATATAGCGCCGCATGCCAAGTGCAGGTGGTTGTCATGTTCTGGCCTGAGGCATCTCCTGTTTTGAAATAAAATCGTAAATGCAGATAGTGTTGATCAATTACGGGATCAATGCGTAGGAGTTTACCATGGTTAGTATATTCTTCCGCATGTTGTTTGATCGCATCGAAATGTTGCTCTATCCAAAAGAGTAATAACTGCGCAGATTCAGGGGAGTCCATAATAAACATTGGACTTCTTAGCATACATTGCGAATGAAATTTAGTGTAAACACCGCCGCATTTGGAAAGAACTTTGGCACCGCGATTCATACTATAGACTAAAGCGCCTTCCAACGTACCAACAGCGGCAAAAACCATTTCTGGGGTAGTAGTGGGTTCGGTTTTTTCAAGATTAACCAACATGGGTCCTACAATTCCTACGGGAATTTCTATGCAACCGATGAACGATTCTATATTGTTTTGAATGCTCTTTATGTCTAACGTGTATTGGGAAATCTCGCGTAGATTTATCCCCATGGATTGAAGGTAATCCGCGCGCATTTCAATGGCAGTGCGGGTATTAAATCCTCGACCGGGTATGATAGGTAATTCGTCCATGTTACTGCTACTTCTCTAAAAAGTAAAGGTAGCATGAAGCAATTTTTAATAACCAACGGATTTTCGCAAATTTCAAATTAGGTTTTGCGGAAAATTGCAAACGATGGAAGAAATATGGTAGAGGATTCTTGAAATTCCGCGAAAAGGGGTTAAGTATTATCGTTTAAATACAAAAAACAAAACGCCACCGAATTTGGTGGCGTTTCAAATAGTATAATTATACTTCCGGTTTACAAAGCATTGTTCATGCTGCGTACCGCATCCGCACTCTTTGCAAATTCGGCTTTTTCATCTTCATTCAAATCCAAAGAAACGATAGACTCCCAACCAGTAGCACCTAAAATTACAGGTACACCCATGCAAATATCAGACTGACCGTATTCGCCTTCTAAGTACACAGAACAAGGGAACATTTTCTTTTGATCGCAAACGATGCTTTGAACCAACACGGCAACCGAAGCACCAGGTGCGTACCATGCACTTGTTCCCAACATTCCCGTTAGTGTAGCACCACCCACCATAGTATCCGCTTTAACCTTAGCTAAAGTATCGGTACTGGCAAAATGAGAAACAGCCACGCCGCGGTATCCAGCCAAACGAGTAAGAGGAATCATGGTAGTATCCCCATGTCCGCCAATAACCATTCCATCAACATCGCTTGCCGGACAGTTCAAGGCCTGAGACAAATAATGACGGAAACGAGAACTATCCAAAATACCACCCATGCCGATGATTCTGTTTTTCGGTAAACCACTGGCTTTTAATGCCAAATAGGTCATGGTATCCATGGGGTTACTTACGATTACAAATATGGCATTGGGAGAATGAGCCAAGCAATTTTCAACTACACCTTTTACGATGCCGGCGTTAATTCCGATTAATTCTTCGCGAGTCATTCCGGGTTTACGTGGAATTCCGCTGGTAACAACTACCACATCGCTGTTGGCAGTTTTAGAATAGTCATTGGTACTACCAGAAATACGGGTGTTGAATCCGTTTAAGGTAGCGGTTTGCATCAAGTCTAGTGCCTTGCCTTCGGCGAAATTTTCTTTGATGTCTAACAATACAACTTCAGCAGCGAAGTCTTTCATCGCAATGTACTCTGCGCAGCTCGCGCCAACATTTCCGGCGCCAATAACGGTGATTTTGCTCATAATGGGTTTTAGGATGTGTTAAAAACTCATCGCAAAGGTAGTGAATATCCTTTGCTAAATTTAATAAACCAGTAAGCATCGTTATGAAAAACATCTTAGCGAATTTCCACGGCAACATCATCAAAACCCTTGTGGTTACAGCGGTTTTGATGTCGATGGCCTCCTGTAGCATGGAAAAAAGATACCATTCGTCGGGATTTTCTGTGCAACTGAGAGGATGGGAAAGATCCACTTCGGAATCAACTAAACCCAAAAATCAATCAAAGAATCGGTCTGCGTTATCCACATCAACAAAAAATAAAAATAACGCGTTGCTTGCCGAAAAAATACAATCAGAAAGCCTAGTAAATAAAGAACTTAATCACCAGTTTTACACGCCAACTCCTACGCCAAATCCACCGGCCTCGCCAAATTATGTACAGAATACTAGTCAAAATCGAAATTTTGTCAGACACAAACCCTATAAAATTCCCAGTTTAGAGTATCAAGCTACTTATAATCACATGGTTGAGAAAGCTGCGGAACGCGATGCGAAGTCGTTCAATAGTTTTCAATGGGCAGCACGGCTAAATCGCTGGGCATTATACAGTATTGGAATATTCTTTGGGATTTTGATGCTTAGCGCTTTGTTAAGTATCCCGTTAA
>JBJOFM010000333.1:0-5201 GCA_046048755.1 Bacteroidota bacterium
TTTGGTCTTTCTCGCAAGAAGACACTAAAACAGCGGCTAAACTTAAGGTCAAAGCTGCGCCGAAAAGAAAAACTTTTTTCATAGATAAAACAAAATTAAGCGTCGATTTATATTTACAAAATCATCATCACAATAAAAAGGTTATTGTGATAACTGATTAGGTGTTTTTTGATTATAAATCGTTGGGAAGTGTTTTCAGTTCCGAAAAAATTTCAAGTTTACACTGAATGTCCTTTTTAGACTTGGCGTCATTTAGGTTATATATTGCGGGAGTAATCCACATGGAAACCAATTTACTCTTGTGAATCTCTTTCAAGTTCTTTTTATGCCAAAATCCCCAACGATATTGATAGGATCCAGACATAGCGAAATTTGCTCCTTTGATATGAATTCTTTTTAAGTACGAAGTATGACCCTTCCATTCACGTACTCTCTCCGGCATTAGAATCATAATTGATTTACCATCTTGTGCAAGGTTCCAAATTTTCTTGCGCAGAGAATCGTATCGAAAATCTTCTGAAGGTAAGATACACAACCAATGCTTAAATGCTACTTCGGGGTTTATCGTTAATTGCTCAGAAAATTTAGTAGTATTGTCAACCTTTAAATAATGCCGAATAGCCCCTTTGATGGGAGCTGATTGAATAAAATCTTCAAGTGCTTTTGTAATAGCGTCGGAGGTGTCATGAGGAATCATCAATCGAAATTCTTTGAAATTCTGATTGATTAAGTAGTGCAAATGGGTCTCTAATTGGCGTTTTAAATCACTTTGCTTAAGTACGTGTTCTTCCAACAGTAAATAGTCTTTTACCAAGATTTCACCCAGCGTGGTAAGAGTTTGATTGGAAGGTTTGGAGCTCATAAATAGGATATAGTTCAATAATACCAAACATTTGGTATTTATGGTTGTGGCTGCAATCGTATTTTTTCTGATTTTTAATAATCGACAGAAATTCTTTGTAAGCGAAATCGATTCAAAATTAATAACTTAAGCGTGCTTATGCTTCAATAATTGGATGATTATTTGTCTACAAAAGAATTTGTTAGTAAGGCGAATAATAGGCGAGCTGAATGTAGGTGAAGTTCTACGCGTTAGATTTTTTACTCGTTTTAGTTGTTAATCAGTGAATAGATAGATCGATGTATTTATTTATCAGCAGGTTGCAAATTTGGTATTGCAATCTAATTATCAGATTCGATTTTGGTTTTTACTTTTTTCTCCAACTTGCGTTGCGATGGTTTTTTTAGGCAGTTCAATGTGGTGAGCCAGAAATTAAACAATTTTTCTTGTTTTAATTTTTTCAGAAAACTCTCTTCCAATAGATCGGTGATGAAGTTGCCTTCCGATACATGAACAGCGAATTGTACCCCCTTTAACGACATTTGCTTGTAAAGATTGAAATTACGTTTCCATTCTTTTACGTCGTTGGGTTTAAGAATAATAACTAAAAAATTCTGAATGTGAAGATACCAGAGTTTATGTCTAAGTACTTTGTAATTAAAATCTTCGGTAGGAAGAATAAACAAGGGCTGGATTGCTAATCCTTCGCCCGATTGTCCAACCAATTCGTCAAATTTGGTAAGGTTATTAACCGGAAGAAAACGTTTGATAGTTCCTTTTTTACCGTGATTTTTCACGAAATTATCCAAGGATTTCGAATCTAGTTCATTTATATATTGGGGAACAAAAATGTTGAAACTAGGAAATCCTTCTTCTTTTAAATATTCCGAATAGATACTGTGGTATTTCGCAATGAATTCCTTAACCTCATCACTGTTGGAGAGGACTAAATTATCGGTATTGAGTAATTGGCCCAGCATGTTACCCCCACTTGAAGTCTTATTAAAGTAGAATAATTTCTACAATTATAACTTGTATGAGTTACAATAACATTGTAGGATTGTTACAAAATTCTGTAATTGTCATAAAACCATTGAATTCTGTGAATTTATGAGATAATAGTAGGTTTTATGATTGTTTAAGTAGTAGGTAGCCCAATGCCGCTGCCGCCGTACTTGCAATCAAAATGGCGATTTTACCGATATCAATCAGTGATGTATCGTTAAAGGCCAAATTCGTTACAAAAATGGCCATCGTAAATCCAATGCCTCCCAATATCCCGGCACCAATGAGTTGTTTGGTTGATATGTTTTTGGAAATACTCGCAATTCCCAATTTTTCGGCCAACAAACTAAAACTTACAATGCCAATGGGTTTACCCAAGACCAACCCAGCGAAGATTCCCAATGCCAAGGGGTGGCTACTTAATTCGATAACCGAACTGTGAAACGGTATTGCGGTATTGGCTAATGCGAATAGGGGAAGGATAAAAAAGGCAACGGGTTTTTGTAAAAAATGCTCAAGTCTGTAACTTAACGTATGTTGTGTTCCGTTTTCGAACGGTATTGCAAAAGCTAATATCACGCCGGCCAATGTGGCGTGTATTCCAGAATGTAGCATACAAAACCATAATGAAACCCCTAAGATTGCATAAACCCAGCCGTTGTTGTATTGGCGTTTGTTAAGGATGAATAATACAGTGATTATAGCAGCGGTTAGGGTAAGAAAAAGGCCAGAAAATCCGCTACCATAAAATATTGCAATGACGAAAATGGCTCCCAAATCATCAATGATGGCTAGAGCAGTTAAAAAGACTTTAAGTGCTGGTGGAACTCGATCGCCTAAAAGTCCCATAATTGCAATGGCAAAGGCGATGTCCGTAGCGGTGGGAATTCCAGCTCCATTTAATAGTTCTGGATGGGAAATCGTAACAAGGAAAAACAACAGCGCAGGCATTAACATTCCTCCCAAGGCTCCTACAATGGGAAGTAGGGCTCTTTTTTTGTCCGATAATTCTCCAATGTATAACTCACGTTCGATTTCTAAACCAACCAACAGGAAAAATATCGTCATTAGTCCATCGTTAATCCATCCCACGATGGAATGCCGTAAATGCCAATGTATTCCGGATTGGTTATTGTGTAGTTCAGGTCCGAATTCTGAATTCCAAAAATTAATGTAGAGGTCCGATATTTTGGAATTTGCCAGTAGTAAAGAAATTAAGGTAGCGATTATTAGTAAAATTCCACCGGCTTGATTGTTGGCGAAAAAATCACGGAATAAGGTTGTTAATCGAAGTGGGTTACTTTTGTTTGCTGCCTTCTTCATCATTGCATTGTACCACGTCAAATTTAGGTATAACTTCGCGGTAAATGACAAGAGATTGGGAGTTTGCAATGCGGAAATGCCTGAAATTGGCCGAAAAAGGAGCGCATTTCGTTGGATTGAATCCTCTGGTTGGTAGTGTTTTGGTGAAGGACGGGGAAATTATAGCAGAAGGATATCATGCAGGATTTGGATTGCCGCATGCAGAGAGGGATTTATTGCTAAAGTTACCGGAAAATATGGACTTTTCCGGATGCACCTTGGTGGTAAATTTAGAACCTTGTAATCATTTTGGGAAAACGCCTCCTTGCACCGACATTATCATCGCCAAGAAAATTCCACAAGTAGTAATTGGGGCATTGGATCCCAATCCATTGGTGTCTGGCAAAGGAATTGAGCGTTTATTGTCTCATGGTATCAACGTGGTTGCCGGGGTTTTGGCGGAAGAATGTATTCAGCTGAACAGGCAATTTTACACGCGAATGATACATCAGCGGGCATACTGTATCGCGAAATGGGCTGCAACAGCGGATGGGTATATCGGAACGGTAAATAATCAACGCTTATTGATATCCGGAGAAGAAGCACAGCAACATTTACATGTATTACGTAGTCGAGTGGATGCAATTTTGGTTGGAGTAACCACCTGGGAAAAGGATAAGCCACGCTTAGACAGTAGGATTTTGGATTCCGATGTAGAAAGCAGTGAATCGTGGAATCCGATTCGGATCATATTAGATCCTCATTTGCGAGGTAACTACAGTACGGAGGCAATCGATAGGGTGTATTCGCCAATTTGGATATTGAATTTGGAAAAGGAAGAATCAAAAAAATCGGAACGCGGAAATGATGTTAAATTTATAAAGCTTCCCGTTGAGTGGATTTGGCAGGAGTTGCTTTCTTTATTATACGAAAACAACGTGGGTTCGGTTTTAGTGGAAGGTGGATCAACTACGTTGAAAGAGTTGATTGCTTCGGGATGTGTGGATGAATATATGGAATATCGGAACACGGAATTACGAGTAGGCGGTGGTCTAGAGGCCCCGGATTTCCCCAACGGTTGGCAGGAGCAGCGGTTTTTAGGCCGGGATTTACTTCGAATTTATAAGGTGCCGATTTCTTCGGATTTATATCGATAAACCGTAAATTGATTTGTAATAATACACCTGTACAATCGGCAATATGTTGTTTTCTGATGAATATTTGGTAGTTGCTAAGTCGGCAGAAACAACCCTCCGAGAGCGAGGTAGCAGATTCTTGGCCTACACTTACCCTGTAGAAACCGAGACAGAAGTGAAGGCATTATTGGAGCAATTAAAAGCCAAGTATCCCGATGCCACACACCATTGCTATGCATATGTAATTGGTGCTGGAAGTGAGGCTCAACGGGCAAATGACGATGGTGAGCCGGCCAATAGCGCGGGGAAACCTATATTACGGGCAATACTATCGGCTCAACTAACCAATGTTTTGGTGGTAGTAGTTCGATATTTTGGAGGGACTCTGTTGGGAATTCCTGGATTAATTAACGCTTACGGATTAGCCGCAAAGCAGGTTTTAGAAGTAGCAGGAGCAATACAGCGAGTTAGGGAAGTGAGCTTTCGCGTATCCGTAGATTTTGGCAACGAACAAGAATTACACCGGCTGGTTTCTAAATTTAATGGAAAAATTGAAGCCTTAGACTATAATAACAAAGGGCTTATTGCAAAGATTAGCATTAAAAACTCATTGTCTACAGGATTTGAATCGGCTGTAATCCAACATTATCAACTTGATTTAATGGAGTAAATTCTCTTTATCATCATTGCAGAAATGATTTTTTTGTTGTTAATTGCTATAACTATCAATATAATTATGAAAATAAAAATTACTTCTACGTATGCATTAGTAACCACTGCATTGGCAGTATTGGTTTCTTCTTGTGGATCCAATGTAACGGTTGCCAAGCGTTACCACTCAGGTGGATTTAACTTTTCTTTCGGGGGTGGAAGCGATGGCGAAAAAGCCGTTGCGAAAACTACGGTTAAGAAGCCAG
>JBJOFM010000334.1:0-6383 GCA_046048755.1 Bacteroidota bacterium
TCGTCACGACGAATTCTACCTACAAAAACTTCATTTTTACCTTCAGCATATCGTGGCATTGGGTAGATAAACGTATCTAAATTATCTTGTACTACTACTCCGTCTGTTTGACTTAAAATAGCACGAACATCATTCACATCAAAATCATTGGTAAACTCTACATTCAAAGCCTCACTATGTCCTCCTACAACAGGAACACGAACCGCAGTTGCCGTTACCGCAATACTGTTGTCACTTAAGATTTTCTTCGTTTCGTTGACTAACTTCATCTCTTCTTTAGTGTAACCATTGTCTTCAAAACTATCACATTGTGGAATACAGTTTCGGTTGATTTTGTATTTGTACACCATGTCTCCTTCGATACCAGCACATTCGTTTTCAAACTGTTGTACTGCTTTTACTCCTGTTCCTGTAATAGATTGGTACGTAGAAACGATAATACGTTTGATGTTGTATTTTTTGTGCAAAGGCGCCAAAGCCAATACCATTTGAATGGTAGAACAATTCGGATTAGCAATAATTTTATCAGCTGCAGTTAGTTCTCCCGCGTTGATTTCAGGAACAACTAATTTCTTAGTAGGATCCATTCTCCAAGCTGAAGAATTATCAATTACAGTAGTTCCAGCTGCTGCAAATTTTGGAGCCCATTCTAACGAAGTGCCACCACCAGCAGAAAACAAAGCAATGTCGGCTTTCATATCGACAGCCGTTTGCATGCCAACCACTTTGTATTTTTTTCCTCCAAATTCGATTTCTTTACCCACTGATTTCTCAGAAGCTACAGGAATTAATTCTGTTACTGGGAAATTTCTTTCCGCCAATACTTTTAACATTATTTCGCCTACCATTCCGGTAGCACCTACTACTGCTATTCTCATTGTATATTTGTATTATTGAATTGTACTATTTTTTGGCAAAAGTAACCAATACTATTCTGGAAACAAGGGCGTTCACAAAAAATAACAAATTGTTAAATTTATAACATTGTTATTTGTTTTTCAACAAATCCCGAATTTCAGCAAGCAATTGTTCTTGTGTTGGACCGGTCGTTACTTTAGGTTCGTCTTCTTTTTTGATTTTTTGTTGCGCTTTCTCATAGGCTTTCAAAACGATAAAAATACAGAACCCAATGATCACAAAATCAAAAATGGTTTGAATAAAAGCGCCGTAATTTAAAGTAACTTCGGCCACCGCTTTTGATTTTTGAACTCCATTTTCAACAACGGCAGGAACACCGTCTTGGAGCACTAATTTTAGATTTTTAAAGTCCACTTTTCCCAAAAGTAATCCAATGGGTGGCATCAACACATCATTGGTAAATGAGGTTACTATTTTTCCAAATGCACCCCCTACAATCACCGCCGTGGCTAAGTTGACTATTTCACCTTTCATTAAAAAGGCTTTAAAATCTGTAAAAAATCCCATACTTACTTATTTTTATTCTCGGTAAAAAACTCGTTTTACGCGTTGTGATATACTCGTCAAAATCTCATACGGAATGGTCTGTGTTTTTTGGGCCATTTCCATCACCGTTGGGCTTTCGCCAAAAACAATCACCGCATCTCCTTCGGTACATTCAATTTCTGTAACATCCACCATTAACATATCCATACAAACACTTCCAAGAAGTATTGCTTTTTCATTATGTATTGTGACATAACCCACGCCATTGCCCCACAAACGGGCAATCCCATCAGCATAGCCAATTGGGATAGTCGCCACTCGGGTTGGTTTTTCAGCCACAAATCGGCGACCGTAACCCACGCTATCTCCGGCAGGAATAGTTCTGATTTGGGATATAACCGATTTTAGCGTACTGACATTTTCCAAGTATTTTTGTTCTTCTCTATCATTCGAAACTCCATACAATCCAATTCCCAAACGCACCATATCGTATTGTCCTTGAGGGAAATTACTAATGCCCGAAGTATTCAAAATATGACGTATGGGTTGAATGTTTAATTCCCGAATTAATTGACTTGACAGTTCCTCAAACAAACGGATCTGAGAAAGCGAAAATGCTTTGTGCTCTTCGGCATCGCTTGTGGCCATATGCGACAAAATACTTTTTACCACAACACGTTGATTCTCTTGTAAGGTTTGAATTAACTCCTGAATGTTCTCAGCTTCAAAGCCCAATCGGTGCATACCTGTATCTAATTTGATGTGAATTGGATACTGATGTAAATTGTGCTGCTCTGCTATTTTAAGAAAGGCTTTCAATCCTTTTAGACTGTAAATTTCGGGTTCTAATTGGTGTTGAATAATCGCAGAAAAACTAGTTGACTCTGGATTCAACACCATAATTGGCAACTGAATTCCAGCATTTTTTAGGCTAATCCCTTCATCGGCGAAGGCAACTCCCAAATAATCTACTTGATGGTATTCTAATAATTTAGCAATTTCAAAACCCCCATTCCCGTAGCCAAAAGCTTTGACCATCACCATCATTTTTGTGGTGGAATGCAATTTGGATTTGTAAAAATTCAGGTTGTGACTAATGGCATTTAGATTGATTTCTAAAACGGTTTCATGCGTTTTCTCTTCCAAAGCCGCTACAATTTTTTCAAATTGAAAACTACGCGCTCCTTTGATTAATACCGTTTCATTTTCAAAATTCAATTGGTCGAGTTGTGCTAAAAACTCCGCTGTGTTTTTGAACGTAATGCAGTTTTCAAATTGATTTTGGAACTGAGAAATCGTTTCGCCTATGCCAATTACCCGACTGATTTTATTGGCCACAATTAATTGTCCTACTCTGGAATACAATTCGGCATTAGGCAACCCACTTTGAAAAATATCGGATAGAATTACTGTTTTTTTAGCCGAATGCTTTTGGCTTTCTAAAAAATCTAGGGCGATTTTCAACGACTGAAAATCGGCACTATAACTGTCGTCAATTAAGCTACAATTGTTAATTCCGTTCTTTAGTTGCAATCGCATTTCGACTGGATATAACAATGCCATTCTGGTTTGAATAGTAGCCACATCATAATTCAAATACAACAACACCAGCAAACACGAAATCGCATTTTCTTGGGACGCTTCATCCAGAAATGGAATACTAACTTCAAAAGATCCCTTCGATTGACGAACACTTAAAATTGTGTTGGAAGCACTTCTTGTTTTGGTTACAAAAACATCGGCATCAGTATGAGTACAGCTCCAAGAAAATGTAGCTATAGTTGATGGGATCAGCGCATCTATTGCGTTATTTTTCTCGTAAATCAAAATTTGAGAACGATCAAAAAGACGTAGTTTTTCTTTTATTTTTTCTTCGGTAGAGGCAAATCCTTCATCATGAGCCGAACCTATATTCGTTAACACACCTATTGTGGGGCGAATGATGGCTTCTAATTTTTCCATTTCGGCAACAGTAGAAATTCCGGCTTCGAAAATACCAAAATTGTGTTGTTCATTAATACCAATTACTGATAAGGGAACGCCCACTTGCGAATTATAACTTTTGGGGCTTCGAATGATATTATACTCTGGACTCAATACAAAATTAAGCCATTCTTTTACGATGGTTTTGCCATTACTCCCGGTGATTCCAATGACAGGAAAATCAAATAAAGAACGATAATAGGCTGCAAATTGTTGCAGGGCAACTAAGGTGTTGTTGACAATCAGAAAATTGGCTTTGCCTTCACAACCTCTGGGAATATGGGTTACCACAAAATACTGTACCCCTTTCTCAATGACATCTTTAATGTACGAATGCGCATCATTATTAGGTCCCACCAAAGCAAAAAACAAAGTAGTCGCGCTGTTTTGCAAGGAGCGGCTGTCAATGGCTACCGCGTCGATAGTAGCTTCATTTGTACTACCAACAAATTTAGCGCCTAATTGTGTAATGCTATTTTGGATGGATATGTTCATGTATTAAAAAAGCGTGTATGCTCAATTTAATATTTTGTTGATCAAAAATAGTGTTTCTTTTTAAATACAAGAGATGGAAGGGTACATTTTAATAAAGTCGTTCAATGGAGATGAAGTTATTAGCATAACCTGCACCAATAGACATAGTTATCCTATACGCTCTACTATTTGTAGTGTCATTGACTAAAAATGTAGCATAATCACCAGCATTGCCAAAAGACCATCCAAACCAAGAACCTGATGGAGTTGTTGTTACATAATTATTATAAACGGCATTTCCACTACCCCCTCCACTAGCACCATAAGAGGCCCCTATATTACAATAAAAAGGGGTATTAACAGCAGCCACACTTAACCCGCGATTGCCAGATGTAGTAATAGTGGCTTTTATATTATCTAATGCCACAAAGTTTCCTGCATCTACAAATTTGGCAATACGATCGGGCATAGCAGGTTGATTTCCTGATATGACCTCAGCATCAAACCATGGATATGATCCTGTCGTACTAAAATCGGAATTTCCTCCTATTTGATTGGCATTTGAAATTTGTATGAACCTATAAGAAACGACAGTTGTAGTTGTTGTAGTAATAATTGCTGCAGACAATCCCCCAGTAACCCCGTATGCAGCACCACTTGATGGTGGATAAGTAGATGAAGAACTACCTATATAGGTTCCTGTGGTTTCATTATACCAAGCTAATTGCAACCTCGTTTCACCACTAGTTGTTTGAAAATTTGGCACCTGTGCTGTCAATCGATACGTTCTACCAGCTGCCAACGTAATCTGACCAGTAGTCGTATTCAGAGAAATATCTTGCCCAGCCGCATTATCCACCTGAGTAAACACAACGGTTCCTCCGTTTGAAAGCCCTGTGGTTTGACCACTGGACCTAGAACCTCTTAAATACGAAGCACTCACGCCTGATCCGCTTGCGGTAGCAATAGTAGCCCAAGTAGTACCATTCCAATAATAATAGCCCGCAACTAGACCACTATTATTTCCAGTATTATAGACTAACAAACCTGTAGCTGGAGAGGGAATAGTAGTAGCATCTACTCCACTTGTTAAAGTGACACGCGGTGGCAAAAACCCTTTATTGGTAGCATATACCTCTAGCTTTGCAGAAGCATTAGGTGTTGTAGTACCAATACCGGTTTGGGCTTTCCCAATCAATGAAAAAAACGATAAAAGAAATAAAATAATGAGCTGCTTCATAGAATATTTAACCAAAAATCAATTTGTAAATTTAAACTAACTTACTAAGAATTATAATAATCTTTCAATAGAAATGAAGTTATTAAAATAACTGGGCCCGACCATGAGTGTAATTCTCCAAAATCGCAAATTGGTTGAATCTCTAACAAAATAGTTAGCAACATCTCCACTTTGAGCAAAGCCCCAGGTTGTCCCTAAGTGCGCAAAAACAGTATTAATATTTTGGGTAATATCCGAAAAATAAGTAAAAGAATTTGTACCAGAAGCACCATTGTAAGTGGTATAGGCTGAAACCATTGCTGTAAATGCAGTACCTGTTGTTTTTATTTGCAAACTTCTAGCTGATCCATTAGGTGCCATTTGAACTTGTATATCTCCAAGCGTAACAGGCACACTTTCATTAACAAAACCTGCCGCTTTTACGGCTACATTTCCTGTTGCATCCCCAATAGTCAATTTCCCTAAAATTTCCACGTTTCCTGGGCTGTTTATAGACATCGCGCGCTTTGATCCAGTTGTAATTGTATTGTTTGCTGTTCCATCTGATAAATAAAAATCGATGCCATTTTCAGTAGGGCCTGCGTTATGTCTAGTATGAATGTACTGAGCATATTGACTTGTACCTGCAGGACTACCTGCCCAACCCATTTTAATTTGTGCATTATCACTATAAGCTAATGCTGCATCGCCATTTCTAACTGTGATTGATGGTGTTGTAGTACTATTGGACAAATTTAAAGCTCCGTTTACGTCCAAGGCAACTGATGGAGAAGTAGTACCAATTCCTACGTTTCCAGAATTATCAATTCGGATACCTTCATTGCCACCATCATTAGAAATATAATTACTATTCAATTGAATATTTCGTTCGGCCATATGCTGATTAACAGGAAGGTTTCCTGCTACCATTTTATACATAATCTTATCCCAATCTTTAGACCCTCTTTGTCCTGTAGAAGTTACTACTTGGGCATTATACGTAACACCTGCAATTAAATTCACTTCGAATCTTCCTTCGTATTCCACCCAAGCATTACTGCTGAAAGATTCATGGTAATCAGATCCCAAAATAGTAGTCCCCTGTCTGATATTAAATGTCAATAGAACCTTTGAACCGCTGGAATTCCAACCTGTACAATTAAAATTAAATTCATATCTTCCAGAAACAGGTACAGTAAAACTAAAACCATCTGTACTTGATGCTTTATTTGATGCAGTTGAATAAACTTCTTGGTATAACTTTACCAAATTACTTGCAACAACAGCATTACCTGCAGTAGTT
>JBJOFM010000335.1:0-4735 GCA_046048755.1 Bacteroidota bacterium
ATCATATGGAAGGGATAGGATACCTTGATTTGGTTGGTTTTATCATGCAAAATAGTCCGGAAGTGAAAGAAGATTTAGAACAATTATGGCGAAGAATGGCATTTAATATTTTGGTGTCGAATACCGACGATCATTTACGAAACCACGGTTTTTTACTCACTCCACAAGGATGGCGTTTATCGCCCGCGTACGATATGAACCCTAATGAATTTGGGGCAGGATTAACCTTGAATATCTCTGACAATAGCAATGAATTAGATATTGAGCTAGCTTTGCAAACCGCTCATCTGTATCAATTGAAAAGAGACAGTGCTGTGAAGATTTTAAAGCAGTTGAGCCTTGAAATTTCAAACTGGCGTAGTATTGCCAAGAAATTTGGAATTGGCAATAGCGAGATTGAGCTAACCAAGCGGGCATTTAGAATGCTGGAGAACTTGTAGCAGCTGTCTTTTCTGTCTTTCACGCCGTCGTTATCTCGATCCTTGCACCATCCAATGTTTAGGTTAAAGTCTAATCGCACCGAAACATATCTCACATCGCCAGGAGAGGCGATAATGCCCGACGTGTTGACGTTGAACCAAGGTTGAAATGGTCCCATGTTCAAACTCGCCCCAACCGTTAGGGTATGGGTTGGGTTTTGGAAATCGAAACGGGTAAGACCCACGCTCAAATCAACCAATTCCCACAACTCTTGGTGTGCGTTTACCGTTAAGAACGATTTATCGCCATTTAATCCAAATCCAGTTCCGCCCACAACTTGAAAATATGTTCGAGGCGTTACGAAATACTCAAAACCCAATACATACCGAGGTTTAAACTGTTGTACATAACTACCTCCAGAAATAGTGCTGTAGACGAATGTGTTTATTAATGTATCCATCAAAATAGTTCCAAATTGGATAAACTGTCTTGCATGGATGTGTCTATTCCTGAGAAAGCGCAAAGGACTAGGCATTTCATGGCCAAAGGTTGACCACCATAGGTTTCAATGCTGACCTGGTTAACGTATTAGTGTAATGACCACGGAAATGGGTTTAGGAAATGACCTGTTCTGTGGGTTAGGGGAATTAATGGGTTGGATGGCAGTGCTGAAATGGGTGTAAAATTGTCCAAAATAGGTGCCTTCTGGGCATTCAATTTGTCCATTATTTACATTCCCATTCCAATAGTTCGATATATCTCTAATGGAAGAATTTTCAGTAGCATACATTAATTCTCCCCAGCGATTATAAATATAGAAACTGTAAACAAAATCGGTCCCCGTGGATTCAAAAAATAATACATCGTTCAGGCCATCGCCATTTGGGGTTAAAATATTGAAGAATCTTACGGTGTTTATTGGGCTGAAGAAAATATACTCCATGGAATCGCGGCAACCCCAAGTATCGGAATCTACCAATTTCATTGAATGGGTTTTATTATCGGGTTTCCAATTAAAATGTACAGTATCGGAATTTGAGGTTCGTACCCGATCATCACCGTACCATGTCCAGGTGCCTTGAGATTGATTGAACGAAGTAAACCTTTTCAATTGAATCCGTGGCTTTTGCGTAGAATCTATTTGGAAATTGGATGAAAAGTTAGACTGCGAAATATGAATAGTAATTATCGAATCGCAGCCTTTTATTGTTTTGTAGTTATAGGTGAATTGGCCAGAATCCAAATAGGTGTTTCCGTTCCAAACAAAGGAATCTCTTGGACATAAATGTCGATTAATTACAGTTTTCGATGGTTTATTAACCTCAATTTTCCAAGCCACAACGGAATCGCAACCAGTTGTTCTTAAAAAATATTCGGTGCCAATTCCAGAAGTTTTTCTCCATTGTTGAGCAACAAATACACTGTCGCCCTCGCAAATATTAAAATTTTGAATTATGGTAGTATCGGAATTCAAAATCAAGGAAATATAGGTAATTGAATCGCATCCCCATTGATTTTTTAAACTGTCTACATAGATGCCTGAGGCCCATCGGCGTTTGCTAAAAATCGTAAACGTATCACCCAAACAACCCAATACCGTGTCCCGTTGAATGGATCGAGGTAAAACAATTAAATTAAATTGATGAGCGGAATCGCATCCGTACCTATTTTGAAAAGTATCGTTTCGTGAAATAGAGCTGAAATAGGTATTCCCTAAATATACAAATGAGTCGCCTTCGCATAATGTAACCGTTATCACTGTGTCGAATCTTGGAAAAACCTTAAATGGATAATCCCGGTAATAGCCGCCGATGCGTTTGTTGCGATAAATTCTTAGTGAATACTGGTGAAACGGCTTTGCCTTTGAAAAAGTATCACCAAATTTGTAATTTTTAGTGGTTTCTTGCACTGTACTGAGCGAAGTGGAATCGAACCATTCGAAGGTATACGTACTGAGAGTGTCCGGGTTGTTCAAAATGGCATAAAGGACAGAGCCACAAATGGGATTTTTTTGGATATTAAGCGAAGTGTCTCTACAACTGTAGGGGGATTTTTGTGTGCAAACGAAACTATCTCCGGTGGCAAACAATAAACCATTGGACGGATTATATCGGATATCTTGGATTACACATTTTCGTTTTGTTCCCCAAATTAGAAGCTGAGAATCTAGATTAAATTGAGTGCCGTTAAAGGATAAACAGAAAATGTTTCCACTATCTCCAGCGGCAAACAGATGGTTGCAAGGATCGGTGGCAAGCCCTGTTGCTCTGGCAGTTATAGGATTGGTAAGCTTGAATGTATTCCCGGCGGCATTTTTTGTTTTTTTATCTATGGCCGAAATGATTTTCCCATCGAAGCAAAATACGTAATTGTCGTTTGCTGCAATGCCATTGGCAGAACCCGTGAAAACAATACCATTGTTATTGGCATTGCGATACCGAGTCCATAAATACATGTTTGCATCAACGGGCAATTGGGTGTAGGTAGTAAAGCGATTGCCTTTGTAATTCGCATTCAATGCATATAAATTGGTGTTAATAATTGAATCGGCTGGACCTGTTGCTACCATTGCATACGATAGCCCTGAATAATCTTGACCCGCTGTTTGTATCGAACGGTTACCTGGACTCTTTTTACCTGTTACGCTTAAGTCAATGCTATTTTTACCCTCCGCTTTAATATTTAATTCTATTGTGTCGCCCGCAAACCAAGAATAGTTTTTACCAAAAACAGCAATGTTACCTTCATTATTTGGATCAAATTGCATCTCGTTGGCCGTAATTAAACGATAGTTGGTATCTAAGGTGCAATTGTCGTAAAGTCCGTTTGAATCTAAACGAATAATGCGGGACCTGTCAACGAAATTGTCGCAGCCTATGTAAATTTTCTCTGTATTTTTTTGTACGAGCAGGGTGGATAAACTTTCCGATAGCAAAGAGGATTTAAATCCTGGCGCGACGATATTTCCTGAGAAAACCCATTTTAGTCCACCATTAGGGTCGTATTTTGCTAATTTAAAACCACTAAAATTCATGGGGGTATCAATGGATAAAACGGTTTGTCCCCCATAAACATATACGTTGTTTTTATAGTCGTAATCTAAGTCGAATCCAACGTTCTCCGTTTGTTTTTTATCCTTCTTTCTTGCTCTCGTTAAGGTAGAGATTTTGGAAACCCATGGGTCGATATAAAGGGTATCGGATAATCCATACTGGCTGGTGATTGAGATTCCAACTCCTGCATCGTGTTGGATAAACTTCCCGTCAATTTTTTTACCAGTTTGATCGTATATCATTAATTCTCCATCGCGAACGGAGTCTGAAGACTGGAAGTAACTGAGATAATTTTCATTTACTTCAATGCTTGCGTTGGGGGAGGTGTATAGTATATGGCTGGGATTTGCTCCCGGTTTTAATCGCCAAGTATATTTAAATGATTCTGGAACTTGAGGATCTATTTGTATAATCCAATCAATGTTTGGAAAAATGTTTTTGTAAATTAATCCTGTATATCCCTTGAATTTATAAGGAAGTTCACCTATTGTAAAATAGTGTTTAACCGCTGAGATGGCCTGAACTTCTACCAGTGGATTGGCGTGTTTAAACAAAATGGTGAGTTGACAGCTGTCTTGTGTTTTGGTTTTCGTACTGTACCAACTAAAGCCGTTTTTATGAAATAATACAGTTGATTGAGCCAAAGGAAGGAAATACTGAAAATTTGGAGTTCCAGGGCTATGGAAATTTGCCGAGTTGGCTAAAATATATTCCGTATTAAAATCTAAGGACGATATGACTTTACCTGCTGATTGAGCAGTAACAGCCTGTAATTTACTTATAAATAGGAATAATAAAATTACAACCCTCGTCATTTGAAAAACATCGTAAATTAATAATTTAAATAATAGGTTGTATCACAAGAACCGCCGGAAGTTGATTTTGAAAAATTGAAAGTATAATTAGCACCACCTAAACATGGCAGAGATACTACGGTAGTTGAATCCACATCAATCGTAATGGGAGCCATTCCTAAAACAGTGATTACGGCATAAGCTGGTGGATTTGCATTTCTGCAATTTAAGTTTGTTCCTTGGGGCGGAGTTAAAAAACTTGTTATTGGATTTCCAAAAGCGTCGAAAATCGAAACTGCAAGTTGACAAGGGATTGATCCATATTGAAACGAAATTTCCCAATTGGCATTAACATTAAATACACCAGTCATAATTAATAAAGCTATATACTTTTTCATATAGCAATTATTCGAAAAAAAAAGAATTAAAGGTGATAGATTTCTATCACCTTTAAATGAAATTTAATAC
>JBJOFM010000336.1:0-6664 GCA_046048755.1 Bacteroidota bacterium
ACAGATGTACCTGCGGCTGCCGCCATTTTAGATAAAGAAATAGTACAAATTGCTAGTTTTCAGGTCGTACCTATCGATCCTCTCCGTTTAAAAACCAAAACGGAAGACAACAAAAGACCCGATGCCATTGCTGCCGTGTCTGTTGCAAAGTCAAAATCAAGATTACCAGCGGCCTTATCCAATCAGCAAGCGAGCAATTCAAATATCCCAGCCTCGAATACGGTAGCGGATACAGTTAACTATAAAATTGCACGCGAAAACAACAACGTTAATCGATCAAAAAACTCAGCCGTTGTAAAAGAAAATTTCACTGTTGTTTTAACACGTTCCGATAACGGGAAACCTTCAGGAACTACTCAAAAAAATACCTCCGCTCAAGGAATTCATTACACAATTATTTTAAATAATTTCGGCGATGCCAATGCCCTACTCTATCGATTGGGCAACACCTATTATTTGGGAATAGACACCTATTATTACCCAATAGATTTTACCCCAGGGAAAGTTTGGACGCCACAAAAAGTAACCAGTAAGGCAATTTTGGAACAATTAAACCCTTAACATGCATTTTACTAAATATCACGGCAGTGGTAACGATTTCATACTGATCGATAACCGTCAAAATCATTGGTCTGATTTTTTAACTCAACACCAAAACCAGTCAATAATCACCGAACACATCCCTACAAACAATAAAACATATTCCAAAGAAAATATTACGGTTTACGAATTATGTCACCGCAATTTTGGAATTGGAGCAGACGGACTCATGTTACTCCAACTCAGTGAACTTGCCGATTTTGAGATGGTGTATTTTAATTCCGATGGGCATTTAAGTAGTATGTGCGGCAATGGAGGACGATGTATAGCCCATTTTGCCGCAATACATGGATTAGGAAAGAGAAATAACGGGAAAACAGAACTTACTTTTACTGCTCCAGATGGTATTCACCACGCAGTGATTGATCTATCTACGAATTGGGTTGAACTTTCCATGAATCCGGTATCAGAAATACAGCACAGTGTAAATTTCCCCCAGGCATGGGTTTTAAATACAGGCTCGCCACATTTTGTTGAATTCCTGAGGGAAAAACCTATGGATTTAATTCAAGCTTTTCGTGAAACGGAAGCTTTTGTTCGATGGGGTAAGAGTATTAGATTTAATGAGGAATTTGCCGAAACAGGGATTAACGTTAATCTAGTAAACGAGTTAAGTCAGAATCAAATTTCCATTAGGACGTACGAACGGGGTGTAGAAAACGAAACATTAAGTTGTGGAACTGGAATAACGGCAGCGGCGATTGCCTATCATCTGCAATCTTCTATTCAATCCGAAATTAAAACAGAACAAACTCCACCTGTAGTAATAGAGGTAAAAAGCAGAGGCGGAGATTTAACCGTACATTTCGAAACATCAAATCATAATTACCATAACATTATTTTGGCAGGTCCTGCTGTATCCGTTTTTAATGCGGAGCTATAAGTTTTCAAATTGCAGTACCTATTTTCGGAAACACTGCATTTTTAATTAATGAAATTACTGTAACCGAATTGAGAAAATACCTTAAAACAAAAGGCTACCCGTTTGGATAGCCTTTTGTTATTGGATGCGTCAATCGTAAATAAAGACGACACCATCTATTTCATTCAATCTTTAGTTTTTAATAATTTTTGCAACAGATTTCTTACCGCCAACATTAACCTCTGCAAAATAATAACCAGCAGTTTTTCCTTGTAAAGACACTTCAATGGTGTTTGCACCTACGGCTACATTTACACTGCGTTGTTCCACTATTCTACCCTGAATATCGCGAACGATAACACTTGCTACCCCAGCTCTGCCAGTATTGTTATATTCTAAATTTACCTGATTTACCGTTGGATTAGGATAAGCACGCAATGCTGTAACTTCTGATTTTGTTACTTTTTTGGTATTGGTCATCAACGAATTGGATTTGAAATACCCACGTCCGTGAGTACCAACGTACATTACCATACCTTCCCAAGGTCTCCACTCATAAGCGCGAATTTCAAACACTGGAACACGAGCCATTCCATTGTTAGCTTCTACCCAAGTAGTTCCACCATCTTCACTAGCCCAAATACCGAAATCTGTTCCTAGGATGATTCTCTTTTCATCATCTACGTCAATCACAGCATCGTACACTGGCATGGACGGTAAATTTCCTGTAATATTCTTCCAGGTTGGAGTAGCATCTAATGCATTCTTCGTTTCATAAACAAATACGTTATTGCCATAACCACCCAAAGTAATCACTACATGCTCAGGATTGGTTTGATTTACATTCACGGAAGTAATAGTTCTTCCGCTCATTCCTGAAGGCGTAATATTATTTAAAGTAATGGGTGTAGGAACGGTAGTTACACTAGGATTGGCATCCAAGGTGAAAGTAGCAGAATTGATACTATCCAAACGTAATAATTTACCAAACTTACAGATAAACAAATGATCACCATCTGCTGTGTAATCCATTTCAACAATTCTATCATTACCCAAATTTTTTGCAACAATGTACCATTCTACATCCTCGGTAAAGTTGGTGGGGTTTTTAGCCATCCAAACTTCACTATTCTTTGCTAAGAATAAACGTGAAACCTTCGGAGCTGATTCCCACAAGCAGTAGGTTGTATTAAAATCAGACTGTACTTTACCATCTTGACGAGCGTCCCAGAAAGAAGATGATGCCTGACCTGAGTTACCACTGCGTACCACATTACCATAATAGGTACTCATGAAAACGGTATTGGGATCGAATCTTGAAAATTCCACATCGAAACCGTCCCCACCGTATATAGAAATTGCAGTTTGAGAAGGTTTACCATTGAATGAATTTCCAGAAAAATTAATTAATTGAGTCCCGTTATCCTGTGCACCACCAACCACATGTCCTTTCTCATTGGCAGCAACATTGTATAACTGTAAGGTAGTAAACCCGCGGTTAATACTTGTCCAAACGGATTCATTTTGTGTTGAAAACAAACCTCCGTCGCAACCTACAATTAGTGTTGGAGGATTGGTGCGGGTATTCCATTCTACGATGTGCTTATCAGCATGCACGTAACTCACGTTCCATGGAGCACCAAAGGTAGAGGCAACTTCACGATAACCGTTTACTTCATCCCAGCTAGCCAATTGAACTCCACCCATGATTACACGATTTTTATTATTTGGATCTACTCCTACTACATTATCGTACCAACCTTGGTTATTAGAGCCAAATAAATCTGTTTGACTATTCTGATTCACTAATTTAGTCCAAGTAGCACCGCCATCGGTAGTTCTCCAAAGACCTGCGAAAGAACCATTTCCAGCAGCACCACAAGCATATATATAATTAGGATCTTGGGGCGATATGCCAATAGCAACACGGCCACCAGGACTGGTAAATCCAGAAACCGCAGTTACCGTAGAGCCATCAATTTTAAACATGGCACCGGAGCCGATGGTAGCCCACGCTACACCGTTTTTATCCATCTTTACTTCTTTCCAGTTTCCATTTCTCAACGATGCGATTTTTGTTCCTTTATCAGTAAGGGCAAACAAACCCGTGCTGGTTGCGATCAAAATTTTATCTTCCGTTGGATGTGCCACCATACCGTTACATTCAAAGAAACGACTGTCTTTTGCTACACTCACCAATGAGAAGCTTGTACCTCTATTATCAGAACTCTTGTAAACTCCATTTCCCATGAATGCAGGAGAACCATTTCTAGTTCCGGATAAGTTTGTAAATCCACCCTCTCCGGTACCGTAATAAATTGTTCCTTCTACAGACTGTGCGATACAGTTTACATTTAAATTTTCTTGATTATCGTTCACCGGTCTCCAACTCTGACCACCGGTTGTTGAGCGAAACAATCCACCACTAACTCCACCAGCAAACCAAAGATTGCCAGAATCGCGGTGTATCATAAATGCACGAATTCTTCCACCAACGTTATCAGGCCCCATCCCTTCCCATACGATGGCTTTATTCAATCGACGCTGCAAACGCAATGCATCAGCCTGACTGGTAGCCAATTGAACCCACTCCGGCTCAATGGTACCTGTAACTTCGTTCAAACGCATACTGTATACGGAACGAAGCGCGCCTTCTATAGACTCAGACTCCTTGTCTTTAGACTGCTCGGTTGAAGATTTAACCGAAAGCACAGGCTCCTGATTTACCAGGTAACCTAAACTGGCCGCTAAGACCACCGATAATGTTACTGGAATAGTATTTTTTAACTTCATAAATTTCCTTATATACGGGTAACTACAAATTAATAGATATTTTATTGTTTATCCAATTGTGTTGGATTTTTTACAAGAGAAAATCAAACCGATGACAATAATATGACAGAAAATCAACCATTAAAGCACGTGCTTTTCGGCATGGTAAGAGCTTCGCACCATGGGTCCGCTTTCTACGAATCGAAAACCCATTTCCAGACCCTTTTGCTCGTAGTACTTGAATTGGTCCGGGTGCACAAACTCTTTTACATCCAAATGCAATTTGGTAGGTTGTAAATATTGTCCTAAGGTCAAAACATCACAGCCATGATTATGCAAATCGGTCATTAATTGTTCCACTTCCTGCGGTGATTCTCCTAATCCAAGCATTGCTCCTGACTTAGTGCGTCTGCCGTATTCTTTGGTACGTTGAATTTGCTCCAAACTTCGGTGATATTTAGCTTGTGGTCTAACCAATCGATACAATCGCTCTACCGTTTCCATATTGTGACTCACAACATCGGGTCCAGCATCTAATACCATATATAATAAATCCCATTGCGCTTTAAAATCGGGAATTAAGGTCTCTATGGTTGTTTCGGGATTTTGTTTTTTTACTTCCCGAATGGTATCGGCCCATACTCCGGCGCCTTTGTCTTTTAACTCGTCCCGATTTACCGAAGTTATAACACAGTGCTTTACGCCCATCAATCGAACCGCTTCTGCCACTCGAAAAGGCTCATCCCTGTCGTACTCGGTAGGCCTACCCGTGGCCACCGCACAAAAAGAACAACTGCGCGTACAAATATTACCCAAAATCATGAAGGTAGCGGTACCTGCTCCCCAGCATTCACCCATGTTTGGGCATCTCCCATCTTCGCAAATGGTATGTAATTTATGTTCTTTTACAATGCGTTTAACTTGGGTGTAATTCTCCCCTGTTGGCAGTTCAATTTTTAACCAAGACGGCTTTGAAATGCCTCTTTTTTCTTTGGAAACTATTGGTAAATCAATCACGGTGTTTTTTAATTTATGGCTTTCGATTGCTTTCGCTCACAAATCCTAATGCAAAAGTAGCAAATACAGATGGGAAGACCTGCCTATTCATCGAAACATCGTGCCAGTTAGGGATTTTTTTTATAAAAGTAGATGTACTGAATCCTATGGATAAGGAATTTGTTAAAAATCGATAATTACCCCATTCAAATTCCATGGCAATTTGTCCACCAACACCCGGAATCCATTTGCCGTCCCGAAAACCATTAGACCAAGAAGATGTTCCGCCAATTTGGTTGGGTAAGTGTTTTTGGGGATTATATTCAACATCGATGAAGCCATCCGATAAAAAATTTGGCTGGTAATACAGAATATGCACCGGCCAAGAGTATGCCATCGGTAACGACATTCCGCCTTTTAATCGAAACCCTAATTCCGACCTCGATTTACGTTCGCTTACCACCATCAATAATCCAAATTGAGGCTGCACCATCCACGTATGGGATACCTTATTCAATTTAAACGGTTTGCTGCCGGGCAATCGATCATTAATTACTAAAATTTCACTGGGATCACGCAAAACTCCCAAGGAAATCCCACCCCATCGTGCTTTATTATTGAAAAATCGGGGCTGTAACTCGGAATTTTTACAATTGCCCTGAGCCCAGACACCCATGTCGAATCCAAATTGTCTTGCCTGAACATTCAGTCCAAGACTATGCATTCCCTGAGCTTGAACACCCATTTTAGGAATAATACCCTGGGCTATTAACATCGTCAGCACAAGCAAACCCCGCATTTTATTGGTGATGTACTCCACCATTGCCCCTATGGAATCTACCATGCAGTAAGTTAAAGACGCATTCCATCGCCTCCGCTTACCGGTTGGTACTTGTTGGTTAAATAACAACTTCAAATCCATGCGGGTAAAATAAAATTACTCTTAACGTATGTGTTACCTCGTTGCACGAAAGTAACAATAATATGAACGTTCCGTTTCTCCCACATCTTGATTTTTTATTGTGGATAACCAAATATTTTACTCCACTTTCTCCCACAAGATTAAAAACCCTTGATTTTATTGAAGTTTTATCTATATTTGAATCCTGCAACCAAATCAGAATCCCCATGAAAAACCCACAAATCACGGCAAGTGTGGTATTTTGTGGAAAAGTGGTGGTTAAAAAGGGAAGAATGTGGGAAATTATGGGAATTTCTGAATTTATTTAGCAGACAGAAAAAACCAGCACTCTATGTCAGCGTTTATTGGTGAGTTTAACTGCAAATTGGACGAGAAAGGAAGGCTTTCCATCCCGTCTAAACTCAGGGCACAGTTCCCTGAGGCAGCAGGAAATATGCTCGTAGTAAACCGCGGATTTGAGCAATGTTTGGTTCTTTACACCAAGGAAGATTGGTTGATGGAAACTGCCAAGC
>JBJOFM010000337.1:0-2799 GCA_046048755.1 Bacteroidota bacterium
TATTTGCCGCAGAAAACGCTTCCATTTTAGACAACACCCAATTGTGGAACGGCAACGTTGACAACGGCATGGTACAATGTCCCGAAGGCAGTTATTTCGCCCAGCTCTACACAAATTTCACTGCCAACCCCCAAAACATTCCAACCAAACCCATCTCTTTTGTTATTACATTGATTCGGTAGTATAATTCCGTAATTTTGAAGTATTAACTAGGGAATGGCAAGAAATAGCATCGGAAAGAATTTAATCCTCACCAGTTTCGGCGAAAGTCATGGTCCTGGAATTGGCGCCGTTCTAGACGGTTTTCCATCAAACTTCCCCATCGATTTCGAGGCATTGGCAGCGGAAATGAATCGACGCAGACCCGGCCAAAATCCGTTAACCACCCCCCGCAGCGAAGCCGATTCGGTAAAATTCTTATCGGGTATTTTTCAAGGCAAAACCTTGGGCAGCCCCATCGCCGTTTTTATCGAAAATCAAGATACCAAACCAGAAGACTATGCACCTTTGAGCGAGGTATACAGACCCGGACATGCCGATTTATTATACCAAATCAAATACGGGCATAGAGATCACCGCGGCGGCGGACGAGGCAGCGCGCGAATCACGGCCGGCTGGGTAGCGTGCGGAGCCTTGGCCAAGCAATGGTTATCGGCGAGAAAAATAGACATCCGATCTTGGGTACAACAAATCCATACGGTTTCGGCCCCATCCTATCCCAACGAAACCCAGTCGATCCCCTCGTTCGAATCCATTGAGTCTTCTTGGGTACGTTGTCCGGACCCATCAGCTTCCCAAGCCATGATCAACCGAATCAAAGAGGCCCAAGAGCAAGGCGATAGTTTGGGGGGGAAGATAGCCACTGCCATTGTGGGATTGCCCGCAGGTATTGGCGAACCGGTGTTCGGGAAATTGCAATCGGTGTTAGCCCAGTATTTATTCAGTTTGAATGCGGTTAAAGCCTTGGGATTTGGCGAAGGAGAATCGGCCGCTACCATGAAAGGTTCCGAACATAACGACCCCTGGTTACCGGACAGGAAAACCGCTTCCAACCACAGCGGAGGAATCATCGGAGGAATCAGCAGCAGCGAAATCGTGCATTTTTCGTTAACATTCAAGCCCACCTCTTCCATCCAAATTCCGCAACAAACCATCAACCACAACAACCAAGCCGTGGAAGTCTCCGTAACCGGCAGGCACGACCCCTGTGTTTTACCGCGTGCCGTTCCCATTGTGGAAGCATTATCGGCCTTGGCCATCATGGACTTACTCCTAGAATCTCCATCCCAATACACCTTTTAAACCATGAATAACCGCGAAGAAATATTGCAGCAATTTTCGAAATTATTGGACGTAATGGACGATTTACGGGCAAAATGTCCCTGGGACCGAGAGCAAACCTGGGACAGCATACGCAGCCTCACCATAGAGGAAACCTACGAATTATCCGATGCCATTATCAATCAAGATACGGATGAGGTAAAGAAAGAATTGGGCGATATTTTATTGCACATCGTGTTCTACAGCAAAATTGCGTCTGAAACGGAAACATTCGACATTGGAGACGTAATAAAAAGCCTCACCGCGAAGTTGATTCGCAGACACCCTCATATTTACGGAGATGTAGTGGCCGAAGATTCGCAGAAGGTAAAGCAAAATTGGGAGCAGATAAAACTCAAGGAAAAAGGCACGAAAAAGAACGGGGTGTTAGACGGAGTACCCAAAGGATTAACGGGGATAGTAAAGGCCTACCGTATGCAAGAAAAAGCTTCTCAAGTTGGGTTCGATTGGGACAAGCCCGAAGATGCCTACCACAAAATTGAAGAGGAATGGAACGAATTAAAGGAAGCCCAAACCGCGGTGCACAAAGAAGAGGAATTTGGCGATTATTTATTTGCACTGATTAATTGGGGTCGATTATCCGGTATCAATGCAGACGACGCCTTGGAACGCACCAATCAAAAATTCTATATCCGATTCAGAAAAATGGAAGAGCTGGCCGAAATCGAAGGCAAATCCGTTTCCGAGTTATCCTTTGACGAACAAGAAGCCCTCTACCAGCGCGCCAAACAAGAACTAAAACATAATTAACAACTTCAAATACTGAAACCATTCGTATCCTAAAAACGCCGTAGGATTTAGGATATTTCACTAAATTTGACTATATTATATATGAAGACTCATCAGTTTACTGGCAGTTTGGAATGGTCTGGTAATTTAGGCACAGGAACATCGGCCTACGATCAATACGGCAGAAATTTCGAGGTAAATACCACGGGCAAACATCCCATTGCTGGTTCTGCGGATCCCGCATTTCGCGGTGAAGCGGAGCGAATCAATCCCGAAGATTTTTTCATGAACGCATTATCGTCTTGTCACATGCTGTGGTATTTTCACTTATGTGCCGATGCTGGGGTGGTAGTAACCCATTACCACGACAACTATTCAGGGGTGCTGGAAATAGCAGAAGGCGGTATTGGCAAAATGACCTTGGTAGAACTCCATCCTGTGGTGACAATTGATGCAGAAAAATCCATTCCTGATGCCTTTCAAATGGCTATTGATTTGCACAAAAAGGCCCACGAAAAATGCTTTATCGCCAACTCCGTAACCACCGAAGTACTTTGCTACCCTGTGGTGAATAAGTTCAAGCACACGAATTGAATACGTAGTTACGGATCCTACAAACTCCGCAATGTATTAATCACGTAGTCCATATCCTCAACGCTAACATTCAAATGAGTAACAAAACGGACTTGATTGGCTGAAATGGCCGATATTCGTATACCAAGAGCTTTC
>JBJOFM010000338.1:0-3059 GCA_046048755.1 Bacteroidota bacterium
AATCATTAAATAGTGAAAAACTATTAGATTTTTTTAATTATATATTTTCCAATTCGCCACAATCAAAAGTCATTTCCTGGCAGGCTAAGACCAGCTATAGTATTAAAAATTCACCCATAGCTAAATTAATAAAATATAGACTATACGAAGAATGGCAATTCGTTAAAACTGTTAAAATGGGTTGGCTATAGAAACCTTACCTACTTAGCTTATATTGGTAAAAAATCTTACAAAAATTAATTGGCACCAGCATAAAATCCTTTAGCCGCATTTTACTTTCACCAATTTCCTCCCATCGTTCTAAAGCAATCTCCCTCACTCCTTCCAAACTCCCAAATTTGTTTTGATATCGAATAAATAATTCCATATCAAACATCCAATTACTGCAAAATTCTTGCCCGAAAAGAGGCTCAATTAAGGATCGCTTAAACACCTTACACCCACACTGAGTATCGTAAATAGCAAGTCCGAAAATTGCATTATAAAAGGTAATAATTATCCGAGAAAAAAAATGTCGGCGTTCATTGCGCTTAATACCAGAGCCCAACAATTTAACCCGGGCACCCATACATAGATTATAATTACTAGTGATTGCCTCTACCGCAATTCTATAAAACTCTTCGAACGGCGTCGCTAAATCCGCATCCAAATAACCCACATAATCAAAATCCGAAATGGATAACTGCAACATGGCTTGCCTAACCGCCCCTGCTTTTCCTTGATTCTCTCCCAATTGGATTAAATGAACACGGGAAAATCGATTCGCTAAATCTTCAATTATATCCTTTGTATTGTCCGTTGAACCGTCGTTCACAAAAAACAACTCAACATCCCTATATTTTGCCTCTATTGAAATCCAAGTGGCTAAATCCAACCGCTTAGACTCATTATAACAGGGAATCACACAGGCCAATTTCATCAATTTCGAAGTTTAAATATTGACCACGCAGATAAACCAGGAATATGAATACCAATCCTTGAAAAACCGCGCAAAATCAAATAATCTAAATACAGTGTAAATGTAACCAGTACCGTAATAATACCGCCTCGGTTCCAATGGTTAACTCCAATTGAAGATTCATTGTTCTCGCCCTTGCTTTTCAACTTTTCTAACAGGAATTGTCCCGTCCTAACAGTCAAAAGCCCAAAAAAGAAATACCCGTGCTCGCTGATTTCTAAATTGTTCCTTTTCCCTAATAACCCTAAACTCCTTAATGTATACCTACGGTAGTGAAGTAAATCAACATCGTGTTGAGAAAATACAAATTGAAACGCAGGAACAGTAACATAAAAAGTCAACGATTTAGCGTACCGAAAATGATTAACTACCGATGTAAAAAACCCCAAATCATCTTCAATATGCTCCAATACATCGTTTAGTAATATTAAATATTCACTCTTGTCCGAAACCGAAATATCACGAAAATCTCGATAAAAATCTACTCCGTTATCTGTATTTCCCAGTTGTAATAAGTGCTCTTCACTAAAATTTATATCCACCCCTATTGCCCCAGCAAGAGCTAAATCCGCATTTAATCGATTAATCACATATGCATCTCCGCAACCAATATCTACAACCCGACATGAATCCGCGGCATTTCTACTAATTTTATTTACATTCTTTTTAATAATATCATATCTTGCAAGCTCCCAGGGATGTCTATTGGCCGACTCAACTATGCTAGCATTTTCAATTAAATCCATATCGCTGTCCAAATATAAATATTGAACATCTTTCCAAACGATATTTATTAAGTTATTAGATATTATTATAGAAAAAAATCGACATCAATAATTAGCCATGAATAAAATCGCTGTTTTCCCAGGCACCTTTGATCCAATTACTGTTGGACATGAGGACATTATAAATCGATCATCGCCGTTATTCGATGAAATAATTGTAGCCATAGGAATAAATACAAAAAAAACTACATTATTCCCCTTGGAAACACGCATCGAATGGATCCAAAAAACCTTCGCAAATAATCCTAAAATAACCATACAATCCTACGAGGGATTAACCGTAGAGTTTTGCAAAAAAAACAATGCCCGATTTCTAATTCGCGGTTTACGCAATGGATCCGATTTTGATTACGAAAGCCATATCGCACAATTAAATAAAGCGCTGTGGAATGATATAGAAACAATCTTTATTACTTCTAGCCCCGAATTATCGTACATCAGCTCAACATTGGTACGCGATTTAATTATCCATCAGGCAGAATACCAACGCTACCTTCCCGTAGGAATTAGATAAATTGTTAAAATATAGAATGGCGTCTACTGAGCCTTTGCTTCGGCATGCTTATCTAACGCACGCTTTACTATATCTCGAATACTCTGGTAAGAACTAAACTCTTCCGACCTAAACCAATCTAAATCAACAAATTTCACTTCACTAATTCCCTCTTCTACTTGTGGTTTTAACGTGGATTTACCCGTGCAATTCATGAAATACCAATGGGTTTCTTTTAACATGATGGCATCCTCTTCGAAGTAAGCATGATAACTTTCCCCTACCTTCTCGCTAATATTCAACATATTTATTCCGGTTTCCTCCATCACTTCTCGTAACGCAGCAGCCATCCGGTCTTCATGTCGCTCAATTTTCCCTTTGGGCATGTCCCAAATGCCATTTCTTTTGATGGTAAGCATTTGGTTGTCCTTGTTGAATACAAGTCCTCCAGCCGCTTGAATTACCGTATATTCAGCCTTAAATTCATTAAAGACTACTTCCGGTTCCGGACAAATTAATCCGAAGTTCATCACCCTGCCATACGTCTCCGTAGACATCAAAATCTTAAAACTTTTGTGCAGTTCATCGTCCCCGATATAGTACAAGTTACTAAGCCCTCGTAACGCACTCGGAGAATCCGCAATCACTAACGCACTTTCGTTAAAGTAGATTTTATAACTTTGCGCACTCATGTCCAATACAAGCGCAAAGTTAGCAAAATTTCTTCTCGAAATAAAGGCTGTTAAACTAAGTCCATCTAAACCATTTACTTGGACCTCCGGAATCCTATCTCCAATCTACTGCGATAACCGAATGGTTCTAT
>JBJOFM010000339.1:0-3903 GCA_046048755.1 Bacteroidota bacterium
GGGTTGTTGCCAATCGCAATAGTTGCAATCTTCGGTAATGTGATGTGTGTTTTGGCAATGATTGTCGTGTGTATGGATGGGGTGATTATGCCCGTTTTCACACGAATAAGGATTTTCCGCCTTGTGGGAATGAGAATCACCGTGGTGATGAAAATGCTGAGATTGTCCTAATATCAGGAGAATTAGAAGCAGAACGGAACCATGTTTAATCCAATTCAGCATCTAATGTGGGCGTTTTGAAAATGGTGGTGGGTGCGATTTAGGCTAATTGCTGAAGTGAGTTGGTCATTTCTCGCAATTCGTCGCGATTTAATGAGTTCTCACAACGCAAGCACAACTGAAGAAAATAAACAAAATTCTCTTCAATGGTTTCAATATCTTCGGCTAAATCGATATCAAACGTATCGTTAGCTTCTAAATGTTGCCAAGCCAATCGCAATGCGCGCGTTACCAAAGGATCCTCTTCTTGCAATGCAAATTCTCTTGCTTTTTGCAATTCTGGAATGATGGCGCCTGCATCGATGCCATTATTCTCAACCGATTGGATTACTTTTTCTAAAATGCTATTGGCTTCTTGTGTACGCATAATCGTTAATAAAAATGCAAATATAAGTAAAAGGATTGAATCAATGTTTGGAAGACGATGGGCTAAAACGAGTAGCCGACCAAACGCTAATCATGATTAACACAATTTGGAGTAATCGGGTGGTGGTTATGTGGTCTGTTCCCATAATTAAGGCGATGATTGCTGCCAAAACGGGTTGCAAATAAATGTATAAACCCGCCAATGTAGGCCCTGCTTTTTTTACGGCATAGGCATTCAATAGATAAACTAAGAAGCTCGTAAAGAAAAGGATATAGACAATTTTTAATACGATGGGTTGTGGGAAAAGAGAAAAATTCGTGTTGCTTAAATCAAACAAACCGCCAATGGCTGCCATGAACAAAACACCGAACATGAAGGTTATGCGATTTACTGTAACAGGCTGATAAACGGCAGTTAATTTTTTTACACGAACCAAATAGATCGAATAGAAAAGGGCATTAATTGCTACCAAAACATCCCCTTTCAATGTCTGAGAATCGAATTGTGCACCTTTGCCCATCATCAGCCAAATGGAACCGGCTGCTGCTCCCAAAGTGCCAAGAATAAATCCCAATTTCGGCCAAGATTTTATTCGAAAATGATCGAAAATTGCCACAAATAAAGGCGTTACAAGCATAAGAATCGCACCATTAATTGGGTGAGTAAGTGCCAAGCCATGAAAGAACAAGTACATATTGGCGAAGGTTCCAAAAAATGCACAAATTGCGAATTCCAAACCATGGGCCTTCCATTGTATTTTTTCGAACCCAACAAAGGCAGCGGTTAGTTGAAATAGGGCAAAGGCAGTAAGTATTCGAAGCATAACAAATCCTTCGGGGTGCATGTATTGAGGCATGATTTGCCCCGCTAAAGAAAATAAGATTGCGTACAGTAGGGATACAAAAAACAGGGCGAAATGGACTCTCATGATAAATGGATTATTCCCGGCGTACGGTGGGTGGTAATTGGCGATTTCGCAGGTTTAAATTCAGTGAATTTTATTGAATGTTCCAATGAATTATGCCCAACCTTTGGCCCGTTTGATGTTGTCGTATGCTTTTTGAACATTATGAAATTTGGATTCGGCCGTTTTCTTCTCCGATTCGCTGAGCCCTAATAGTCGATCCGGGTGGAAGCGCATCACCATTCTGCGGTAGGCTTTTTTAACATCCTCTTCGGTGGCGGTTGGATTAACTTCTAGGATTTGGTAATCGCTGTTGGGCGTGCTTACGAACATGGCCTTGATCGACAAATAATCCGGGGTACTGATACCTAATTGGGTGGCGATCATTTGAATGAGATTGATTTCGGAGGCCGACATATCACCATCGGCACGAGAAATTCTGAACAGGACGTGCACCAATTCTAATCGGGGCGAATAACTCATTCGCAGACGAAGGTTTCTGCACACCTCGTTAAGATTATGATTTTGCTTTAAAAAATCCCGTAGTCTCAATAACATGGATTTTGCTTCTTCTTCCCCATAGGTTCTCAGCAGCATGGTTTTTACCATGTCTAATTCGGCCTTCATGATACTTCCATCGGCATTCATAATGGCAGCAATGAGGATGAGCAAGGAGTTCTGAAAATCTACCGGAGCATTCCGTTGGTTATGGGTATGATTTCTAGGATTGTTCGGGTTGTCTTGGGTGGGTTCTTTCTGGTTTCTCTCACTGATATAATCGAAATACATACCTATCAGAAAGCCAAATATTGCACCTTTTGGGCCACTTGAAAGTATGCCTATTACGCCACCAGAAATTGCGAAAGTAAGTCTCACGTTATTGGAAATCGGAAAGGGTTTTGAGTCGGTTTTTTATAAGTACTTCTTGAGCCGTCCAGACGATGGGGTCATTAGACGCTTTAATCCAGTATAAGGCTGTGGATTGTGTTTGTGTTTCGTTGGGTTTTGCTTGGATGGCGATTTCCTCTTCACCATTGGGTATCGGATAAATATCTACGGTTAACGGTTTGACAGTAGGATTTGCAAATTGATAGGTGATTTTTACCAAGGGTTTTGACTGTAACAAGCTGTCTTTAAACGACTTGTTCCGATTGATTGCGGGAATATCGCCCACTTCTCGAGCAATTTGCCTGGACAATTCGAGGTAGGCGTCTATTAAAGCGGGATTCCCACGGGTAGGTTTCCGTTGAAAATTAGTAAAGGAATATTCCTGCCCGATTTTTTCAATATTAAATGACAATTGTGGAGTATTTAACCAAGAAACGGATACGGATTGTATTTGTTTAGCATCTACATCGATTATGTATGGGGATTTCCACACGAAGGGGTTGGTGGTGAAATTGGGGGTTACATATCCGGTGAAACCGGGGATTACGACTTCGCAAGGTTTTTCGTTATCGGGCATGTACATGTAAGTGGCTAGCTCGGTATTGGTTGGAGGACCTACGAAAAAGATGTGTTCCTCTCCATTTTTGTATGTAAAAATCACTTTGGTGCCATCGGAAGCGATGAATTTGCTTACATTCTTTATTTGTTTTTCGGAAACTGGATTTTTCACTTGAAGTTTAGCCGCTACATTATAAAGGACATGGTGGACGTTATTTGTATCGGCGGGAAAGGAATCGGTAGCGTTTTTTACCAGCCATTGATCGCCGGATTTTTCTAATACGAGGTAGGGGATTTTTTTATTGTTGGGGGTTAAGGTAATAGAAACAACTTGGCTAGGATCCTTCAGGGCAAATTGGTTTAGTGCGATTTCGTTGGTAGAATTTGGATTTTTCCAAAGCAGAAAACCTAGGACTATTGTACCTATAAGTATAATGAGTGTATATTTTGATCGTTTGGAGGCCATAGTGATTGGCAAAATTAACTTTTTTGCATTAAAGGGCAGAGGGGTGAGAAAAAGAATCGATGTACAGGAAATTTCTAAGCACGAAAGGGCTTATTACTAGTGGGTTAGACTGAAGAAAAAAGCGGACGCATTATTTTCTGTGTAAAAAAACTAAAGAAGATTTGAAATATTTAGAAAATACCCTATTTTTGCAGTCCTTTTTCGGAGATGATATCAAATAAAGGGGGAAAAGTTCTTAGATATAAGCCACTTTAGCTCAGCTGGTAGAGCAACTGACTTGTAATCAGTAGGTCGTTGGTTCGATTCCGACAAGTGGCTCCAATCCGTGTAAATCGGGGTGATAGCGAAAGTTATTGCAAACTATGGGGAAATACCAGAGCGGCCAAATGGGGCAGACTGTAAATCTGCTGGTTTTTACCTTCGGAGGTTCGAATCCTTCTTTCCCCACCATATTTACATAGAAACGCGGGAGTAGCTCAGTTGGTAGAGCGACAGCCTTCC
>JBJOFM010000340.1:0-3363 GCA_046048755.1 Bacteroidota bacterium
GAATATTTATTACAATCAAATCTGATTGTCTTATTCTAAGAATAAAAAAGGCTACCCAATATTGAGTAGCCTTTTTTATCTCGGATTTCAGTCTATTTAGTTCGGGTTTTAGTTGTTAGAAAGATTATTTAATTATCACCTTGGTCGTTTCGCTACCAACCGTAATGGCATAAATACCCGGTAAACACATCGATAAGTTGATGGAGCTAAGCTCAATTTCGCTCTGAAAAACTACCTGCCCAAGTGCATTCGTAACAGATACAATTCCGGATTTATTTAGATTTACTAAACCTGTACTTGGGTTCGGATACGCTAATAAGGGTTTGTTTGCAAAAGCCAAATCTGTATTGCTGTTAACCTTCATGTTGTTTTGAACTTCGAAAACGGCAACCGTTCCACTTAATTCATTAGCAACAATTACATATGGCTTACCCGTTGGGGAGTTTTCAGGACGGATAAACTGAATACCTTCGGGTCCATTATCTCCGCTGTAAAGGGTATTACTTCTTGAATTTTTGTAATCTTGATACACAGGATTTTTAGGGTCAGTAACTTTATAAACCATCACGCCACCGGTTCTTTCTAATGCAATAAATGCAAAATATTCGCCGTTGTATTCCGCTACAGTTGCACCCTCGGGTTCAGGGCCTTTTGCTCTACTGCGTGATTTGAATGTATTGTTTTCGTTATCGGCATTGAAAATTCTACCAATGGCTGGATGCTGAGAAGTAATTAATTCAAAATCGGCGTCGCTGTCAAAAACCAAAGAACCATCTTCTGGATTCCAAATACTGAAGGAACGTGCCCCTACGCTGTTGATTTCGTCTAAGTCTCCGTCACCGTCTTTATCTTTACTTAAGGTAGTAACTCGGAATCTACCCAAAGCATGACTTTCCATCAATTGGGCGGCGTTAGGGAAGGTAGCAGAATCCAATTTAACGGCAGAAACGGTGGTTCGTTCGTTCAATGGGGTGTATTCCTTTTCATCGCCTTCGTTTGCGGTTAACAAATAGGTTTTACCGTTAATGGTGAAATTATTTATTGCATCCGGGATGAAAAACGATTTTACGGGCCAATTATTCATTAATATATGTCCGGAATTATCGCTGCCATCAAATCCTACAGTGGACTTACTCCAATCTTTGGTGCCCATAGCCCAAATCTTCGTAACACTGGCTTTATCAACGTCGATTTCTACGATAGCGTTATTTTCTTGCAAGGTTACCCAAGCCGTTTTGTTGTCCGATGAAACTGTTACAAACTCTGGTTCGAAATCTTGAGCCAAAGTGCTGGGAGCGTAGAGTTTTCTAACACCTTGAGCTAACAAAGTGCTCTCTTGAGCATTAAACGAGCTGAAGCTCACTTCTTTTACATCGGCATTTGAAATCTTATCGGCTCCTACAGTTAGATCGATGATGGAAACGGAACCCTCGGGGTCGATGGAATAATCCAAATTGGGTTGACCTTCGTTTGCCGTAAGCACCTTTTTACCATCGGGTGTAAAGGTGATCATATCGGGTAAAAACCCAACCTCTACTTTATTGATGTAGGTACCATCGGTATCAAAGAACACTACTTGACCGCGAAGTTGTTCGTTGGCATTAGGCGATGCAACTGCAACCAAACCATTGTTAACCGCTACGGAAGTAATGCCTCCATAGGTTGACATGTCAACGGATTTAATTAAAGTTATATCTTTTGGGTTTGAGAAATCGGCAATGTCAAATCGATCTTGAATCGCACTTGTCATAAATAAACGCTGCGATTTTGCATCATGAACTACAATTTCGGTAGTTGAACCTTTTACAGGATTGGGGTTGAAGCTTTCAATAAAGTTCAATGAAATTTCTTGCTGAGGTACGGGTGATTTTCTGTCGTTGTCTTTAATGTAAACGGTAAAGAAATTAGGACCTGTTATTGTGATTCCAGGAGTTTTTGATTCTAATTTCACTGCGAAATACTCATCGCTTTCTGATGTATTATCGTTAATAATTGGAATTTTAACATCAAGGCTAGAGGCAGTGGTAGCATCCAAATTTATGGTTTGACCAGTAAAGGTGAAGTCCGAAGCGTTCGCAGTACTCCATGATCCGCTCATTGGGGAAATTTGTAAACTACCGGCGCTTGGGAATTGAATATTAATTTTTACTACCGCTTCTTTTGCATCTTCGTTAACTGCAATAAATCGACTTGAAAAAGTCACTTTGGTTTCATAGATGAATGTAAAATCAAAAGGCTTAAATAGCATTCTATTTTCAGCATCTTTCACGTTTTGAACCGTGAGGGTATAGGTGGTACCAGCGGCAAATGGATTTGCATAAGTTAATGTAACAGTGTCTAATGCGGTTCCATTGTTCGTGCGTTTTAATGAAGTCAATCCACTTAGTCCCGTGTAGTTGGATGCATCTATTGCTGAAGCGGAATCCATATCTCGAGAGAAAATAATTCTAAGTGTATTGGAATTGATAACCTCCCCTTTGGTTACGGTAGGCGATCCAGGGAATCCCCATGCAGGCCAGGTTTGTGGAGCAGTTCCAGAAGCGGCTCCCATCCAATTGGCCGTATCGTGAATGAACGCTTTTAGTTCTGTGATGGTGCCAGTAGTTTTACCGGTATAATACGAGTTTGCAGTATTTCCAGATACATTGCCTTTTGCTCCGGAAAATTCTATAGCGTTTGTTGCATTGGTTAAGGATGAAGGTAACATAGAAAGGCTACCGCTGCAAGTGGTATTAGCGCTTAACCAAGCGTTTGAACTCAATGCTGTAATGTGGGTAGGGTTTGTGTTGGTACCGGTGTAAACAATAATTTGATCTCCGCCACTGGACAATCCGAATTTGCTTCCTGAAATGCTGCCAACATTGGTTGATGGGAGATCGTTTTTAATTGAAATTACTGTACCGGAAGCAATGCCAGAAGCAGGAGCGGTCCAAACCAATCCACCTGCACATTGTGCTGGGGTATTGGTAGTGAATTTAGCATCGGTAAAGCGAATTTGAGTTCCAGGTAAAATATCTACAAACGTGACAAACGCAAATTCGTCGTCCGTTGCGAGGGCATTCATTCTATAGGCTACAAATGCTAAATCCCCTGCTTTAAATTGAGTTTGAACCGGTTGAGTTTTGAATGAAATAGCGTTGTTTCCTGTAGCAATATTGCCGGTAGAATCGCTGATAGTAGCAGATTTTAATTGCAAATAATACACTTGATTATTCTTCAAGTTCGAAGCGGGGGTAATGGTTAATAGTTTATTGGAGTAACTAGCTGTAAAGGCAACAGTGTTTCCAGCTCTATTATTTTCTTTCAATATCACCAAGGTGTCGGCATTGGCCGATGTAATTGCGGAACCGCTTGCCAGTCTTA
>JBJOFM010000341.1:0-4583 GCA_046048755.1 Bacteroidota bacterium
ATTTAAATACCTTCCACCTGAATCAACAGGTTTTTTAGCATTCAAAATTTTAAAAAATTCATTACGAGTTTTACATAAAGAATTTGATACTACAAAGTTGCAAAATTTTGTTTTTTCTTGAAGTATACGTTCAGCTGATTTTGGATTTAATAAGGAAGGTTCATAGCCGTATAAAACATACAAAGGAAGTCTATAATTTCTATTTTTATATGAACGATAATCGAACGTAATACTATAGTCACATTCAAAATAGGATGGTTTCATGTTTTCACCTGCATAAAAAATTTTAGTTGCTTTGGGGAAATTTAAGAACTGCTTGTCGTAACAACTATAAATGAGATAATCGGGATTTTTATCATCAATGATTAGTGAATAATCATTTCGGAGAAGATTAGTGAAATAGTTATTCTCTGGATCAAATCCTAACCAGAAGTCAGTGAAATAAAGTCGAAGTAATGGTTTCATGAGGGTCTAAAAAACGAGATGATAGAAGAACCATAGACTTTTACTGCCTGGGGGGTATTTATGGAGGGAAATTGCAGTTGGGGTTTATGTTCAAATAATAGCAATGCATCCGGATTTTGAGGATTTAACAAGGGGAGAAGTAGGGAGGGCAATTGTTGTACGTTGGGCATGTGGTAGGGGGGATCGGCGAATATTACATCAAATTTTTCGTTCACTTTGGGGATGAATTTCCAAATATCTGCCATGATTATTTCCCAACTGCCAACCGAATCGCTAAATGTAGTTGGTGTTGTAATTTGTTTAGATGAGTCCAAATTTGATATTTTGAGTTCATCCTTCATCATTGCTAATTCGGCTTGGTGGATAGATGGAATATCTAACCGATTCATTAACGTATTGAATGTAGAAATAGATTTGTCTGCAGTTTGCTTGGATTTTAGCGATAATTTCTCGTGAGGGATTTTCCATTCCTGACGAATATGCTTTTGGTAGGCTATATTTTTTTTATCTAAATCCACCGAGGTTACTGAAGTTGTGTACCTCGATAAAAATTCTAAGGCAATGATGCCCGACCCAGAAAAGAGGTCTAAGACGGTGGTTTCTGATAGGTTAATTTGATTTTGAAGGGAATTAAACAGAGATTCCCGTACTCTATCCGTAGACGGTCTAACGTGGTTAGCAAATCCTGGAAGAAGTTGTCTGCCTTTTAATTCTCCACCGGTAATGCGCATGCTTCTGCATTTATTAGAAATGAAACAAAATGAGCCATGGGTGATGGATTTTGATTGAGTATTTCCTGGTCGATATTATTTAAAAACTGGGTATGGGGAATAAGTTTAGAGAAAACCTGTTTGGTTTGATTTCCTTGAGGTGAGAAAAAATCGGCAAATAAAATCACCTTTAATTCCGATGGTTTCATTTTACGTTGATGGAATGGAAGTAAGGTAAAATACAGGCACTCTTGGGGATTGTTCACTCGGTAGGTGTTGGCGATAAGTAATTCGGATTGATAGAAAGCAAACAGTATGAATTGGTTTTGGTGATACCAAGCGAACACGGAGTATGTGGCATCTATGGCCGATAGTTTTGCTTCAGGCCACAGAAGCTGCATGAAGTGGGATGTTGCTGTTGGGTGTTGGTCTACTAAGAATTGAAGGCTATGTTCTCTATCTATGCCTGCTGTATTTACGGTGGATTGCTGAAATACATTGATTTGGTCGAATTGAGCAGGAACTAAACTAGCGGGTGTTTCCCATTCCATCCAATGAGTATCGGGAAGAGAATGCGGGTATTTGGTTAAGGTATAGGTAAGAAGTTGTTGGTTGTTGGAAAAAGTTAATTCGTGGAGAATATCGTTTTGAAGGAGATTAAGTCGTTTCGCGACTTGAGATTGCAATTCGGATTTCCAAGACCACAATATTTCCATGGAGCAAAGTTGGTGTATTTGTATTAATAAAAAAAGGTCGCTCTGTTGGGAGCGACCTTTTTCCTATATGTTAGAAATTATTTCTTTTTCTTTTTATCGGGGCAACCTTTGTTGGCAGCAGTACCTGCAACGGTTGGACAAGCATCTTCGTGATCAAAGATACCATCACCGTCTGTATCAGGGCAACCTGATCCAGCAGCAGTACCCGCAACGGAAGGACACTTATCTTCACCATCGCCGATGCCGTCACCGTCTTTGTCAGGGCAACCATTAGCACCGATGGTACCGGCAACGGTAGGACATTTGTCTTTACCATCTTCAACACCATCGCCATCGGTATCAGGGCAACCTTTTAATGAGGCTAAACCAGCCAACGTAGGACATGCATCGTCTTTATCGGAGATACCGTCACCGTCTGTATCGGGGCAACCGTTGAATTTAGCTAAACCGGCTACTTTCGGACAAGCATCTAAGCGATCTTCGATACCATCACCGTCTGTATCGGGGCAACCTTTGAATTCAGCAGATCCTTTTACATCGATACACTTATCATCTCCGTCTAGGATACCGTCTTCGTCAGAATCGGTAGGACATCCAAGGCTATCCACAAACCTGCGGTATTGGGGTAAGGTACCTTTACATTTATCGTATTTATCGTAAACGCCGTCTTCGTCTTCGTCACGTACTTTTCCAACGGAAACATCACCACCGCGAGATCTGGAAACGCGAGCGGTTCCACCACCGCCTTCACCCATTGCATAGGAGATACCGATGTTGTGGAAAGACCACATGTCGTTGGTACGCCACAACTTGTGTGTTGGTGGGTGCACAGGATCTGGTACAGCGTTGTTTGCGCCATCCCACATATCGCTCATGGTATATGTAAGCGTGAAATTCCAGTGTAAAGCAACTTTCTCAGAGAAGAAGAATTTGAATCCCAAACCGCCTTGTAACGCTGCGTTGATGTCTGTCATTGCAGGCTTGCGGGTTAAGGTTGGATCGAATTCGTCTTTAACGTAGGGACTTGGTCCCCAAATTACTTGACTAAAGCAATAAAAGCCACCAACACCTGCTTGAACGTAGGGTTGGAAGGCAGATTCTTCGGATAATAATTTAAAACGAGCTCCTAATGTTAAGTCGGCTGTATTGGCTCTAAAAGACTGGTAGCGAGCATAATCGGGCAACTGCCAATTTTCTCCTTCCCAATGACGTGCAAAACCTACATCGCCAAAAGAAAGTGCTGCTAATCCATCGATTTTCTCGTTGATGTAATATGCGAAATTAACGCCACCACCTTGGTAATCGGGTCTGCGTTGAAATCCGATGGACGAACCTAAGTCACCGGAATACTCGCGCAAACCACCTTGAATCTCCAAGGAGTGAGTGCCCGGAGATTGGGCGTTCACTGCTGCGGAGCTTACTAAGGCAGTAAGTGCAAGAAATGAATGTTTAAAGTAATGTATCTGCATATAGGGTTAGTTACAGGGTATTTTAGTAGTTGACAAATATAAGAAATGCGATTACAAAAAAAAGATTTTTCACAAATTTTGCCCATTTTTTTCCTCCTTCATGACATTAGGGTGAAAATTCATTTCTACGGGAATTGTCTATCCCGGATAAGGAAGTTAATTTACTATTTGTACGATGTTGGCCGATTGGGTAACAAAGTAGGGTGCTAATCGGGATCGTGCTTTGCCTTTGATGGGAAATCCATTGAGCATAAATGCAGAGCCGCAGCAGGAGGTAAACTCGTTGTTATTCCATTTGCCACAGCGCAAATTCATTTCTATGGAATCGCCCCAGATTTGCGCGCAATTTCCTAAGGGTTCAAAAGCGCAGGTACGTTCAAATGCATACCATGTTCCATCAAAATCGTGGGTTAAAATAACGCCATTTACGCCCCCTTCGAGGTAGGCATATGTACCGGGTCCCCAAAGATGCTGGTACGATGGAAGGTTTAAATCAATCGTAATGTTTACAGGTCCCTTTGGAATATTTTCAATTCTTTGGTTGTTGGAGTCGCAAGAAGAAATTACTAACAGCGCTATCATTGTGGCAATAGACAGTAAAGCTGAAAGGATTCTGAATTTCTTCATAGCACGTATTGATAACGGAAATTTTGTGCGAATATTTACTCGTAACTATAAAATCCAACTTTGGTTTTTTGGCCGTGATGGCCCGCATCCACCTTTTGTTGTTGAATTCGGGAAGGTCGGAATTTGGGATCGTAATGAAACTGTTGGTACATGGAGGAAGTAACCGAGAAATTTGTATCTACTCCAATCAAATCCATTAATCTAAAAGCACCCATTTTGAATCCAGAAGCTTGCAAGAGGTTATCGATTTGCGGAATATCGGCTACATTTTCTTCAAGAATTTTTAAGGATTCAACGTAATAATGTCGGGCTACACGGTTCACAATAAATCCAGGAGCATCTTCGGCATATACAGCGGTTTTACCTAAGCTAAGTGCCCAATTGAAGGCGGCCTTTGCGATATCCGGACTGGTGGCGGCACCTTTAATAATCTCCACCAATTTCATGATATGGGCTGGGTTAAAGAAATGCACACCCACAAGGCGTTCGGGGTGTTTTAAGGGAGCGCCAATTTGGGTGATCGGAATGGAGGAGGTATTGGTGGCTAAAATCGAGTGCGGTGAATTGATGGATTCCAGGTGCGTGAATAGTTCTTG